>NZ_BAABCS010000009.1:0-138749 GCF_039539165.1 Flavobacterium chungnamense | reverse complement strand
GATTGGTTGCTCCTCAGCAGAGCCAATTTCCTCTTCAGTTTGATATGGACAAGATAATTAATCTAAAATGAAAAATCACCAACTATTTTTGACCACATTACCTTTATAAAACACGTAGAAACTTTGCAATTTCAATAACATTGGAAGAATTGGTCTTTTTAAATAATCGTTTTTTATAAGTGCTAATTGTACTTGGTACTATATTTAATTTATTAGAAATTTTACTTGTAGAATAACCTTGTATCATTAACATAGCAATTTCAAATTCACGCAATGAAAGAGAATTACTTTTTGATGACTCAACCGTCCCTTTTTTTATTATTTTTCTTTCGGGAATGTTCAAACGCAAACTTTTTGAAAAGTATGAATTACCAAACAGAGCTAAATTCAATGCCGCAACAAGATAATCTTCAGAACAATTCTTTGACAATAAAAAATCTACTTTACCTTTTGAACATTGAATTTTATAATCAATAGAATCTATTTCGCTAAAAACAAATAGTTTTGATTGAGGTTGTAGCTTTTTTATTCTTTTTAAATCCTTAAAGCTTGAAGTAGTGTCATTTGTGAAATCAAAAATAACAACATCATATAATTTATTACTACATTCTTCAAAAAATAATTTGTTACTAAAAACTAAAAAAACATCTAAGTCTGGAAAATTAGATTTTATAACGGCATATAAACCTTTGCTAAAAAAAAAAAGATTATCATAAATTAAAATCTTTTTCATAATTCAATGCTTATTAGTTGATGAATTGACCAATTGTTAAACATTTTTCTTAAAATATAAAACAAAACCCGTTAGCAAATTTAAATTTTCAGAAGTCTAACAGCAAAACAATGTATTAAATGATGAAAAATATGTTATAAATGAAATTAATCTACATCCACTTATGTATTTTTTAAACCATTTATGAAATAAAAATCACTCTTATTACTTAACAAAACTTTGTTTTTAAAGAATGAATAATTTTGTTCTAAATTAAATAAAATGAAAAAAACACTATTATTCTTAACTTTATTGAGTTCTATACTTTTATACAGCCAAAAAAAAATAAAAGAAAAAGACTCTACACAAACAGCTTTTAATAAATGGGCTGTACAAATTTCAGCCGGACAATTAAAAGGAATCAGTCCGTATGCAGATGGATATTATTCAAGTAATCCTGGGACCTTTTTTGGATCTATCGATGTAAATAGTTTTTCAATTGCGGGTAGATATTCCTTTAGTCCAATATTTGGAGTTAAAGTAGGGCTTCAATATGAAGAATTAAGAGAATTAACCAAAAATAGTTTGCCTTTTAAGATGCAACAAATAGGGGTTTCTATTCAAGGAGTAACTAACTTGAACAGATTATTCAACATAGAAAATGAATTAAATAGGTTTGGGATTTTACTACATGGTGGTTTAAAAATTGACCAAATGAAATCAAAAACAGCCAACACCTTAACTAATAGTAATTTTAATAAGAAGGAGCTAAACGGTGGGTTAGTTTTTGGAATTACACCTCAATTTAGAATATCTAATAGAATTGCAATCTTCGGTGATGTTACCGTACAAAATAGTTTCAGACAACATTTTAATTGGGATGGTAGTTACTCAGATTTATCATCAAATAACATGAAAGGACAATCTTTAGTATCATCTATAGGCTTGTCTATTTCTATTGGAAAAAATAAAATACATGGTGATTGGTCAATAATTAAACCAAAAGAAATAAAGAAAATTGAAGTATTAAATAACCGAATTGAGGAAATGGAAACCTTAATGAATGACACAGACAAAGACGGTATCGCAGATTATTTAGATCAAGAAAATAATTCGGTTGCTGGTGTTGCTGTTGATTCTAGAGGAAAAATGGTTGACTTAAATAAAAATGGTGTGCCAGATGAAATAGAAAGGTATATATCAACAAAAGTTGAAAAAGAAAAATCATCTGAAGATTTAAATAAAAGCACATTGCAAACATTGATAGATGATGAATATATAGCTGTATTTTTTGAAACTAATAAAACTATTCCAACAAATGTATCTTCGGAAGGACTTAACTTTATTAGAACTTATTTAAAAACAAATCCTAATGAATCGGTTTATGTTATTGGTCATGCAGATGAAATTGGAACAGAGGAAAAGAATAAAAAACTGTCAGAAGATCGAGCCAAAGCTACAAGAGAAATTTTAATAAAATCAGGCATCGATGGGAAAAGATTAATCATTCTCGCAGAAGGCGAAGACAACTCTGTAGATAAAGGCTCAAAAAAATCTAGAGACTTGGTCAGAAAAGTTACTTTTAAAATTATCAAATAAATAATAAAACCCTCTTTAATAGAGGGTTTTTTAATAAAAAATGATATGAAAAATTTAATTCAGGTTTTCTTACATTTCATTTTATTATTGAGTTTTTTAAACATGGCAGCACAAAATTATAGAAATCCAAAAGCTTATATAAATGATTTTGGAAAATCTGAATTGTTTGTAAAAGAGGCTTTAATGGAATACTCAAAATCAATAATTGAGGCAAGTCCAGATGATAGAATTCAAACAACAATGGAAAGAATATACATTAAACTTGAAGATATAAACGAAAATTTACTGAAAAATGATGTTGGACTAGATGGTGATACCGAATTAAGAGATGAATTTATAAAATTAAATAGCAAAACGATTTTATTACTAAAAAACAAAGCTCTTAAACTAAATGATTATATCGTTCAGAGTAACTCTGATTATGAAGATATTTTTAAAAATTTTTCTTATAAAGAAAAAGAAATTACTGCCTACTATGCTGATATTCTATATTATGAAAAATTTAAAAAAGAGTTTGGATTGAAATATAAAATAATAATACGAAATTATAATAGTAAAAATGTATTTGAATATAATGCCTATCAAAATTTGATTTTTTACAAATTAAATGTTCTAGACGACAAATTAGTAACCTTATTTAAATTAAAAGACAGAGAAAAAGTAAATGAATGCATTATTCATATGGATAATATTATAAATGAATCAGAATATAAAACAAGTGAATTCAAGGGTGCATTTGAAGATGAATCTTTAAATAATATCACCACTGAATTGATTTATTTTTTTCAGAATCAAAATGTATATCTAAAAGAGCTTTACTATAAATACATTGAGGAATACTTAACTTTTCAAGAAACAAAAAAAAATGTTACTGAAAATGACGATGAAAAAGCTATTGCAGAATATAACGAAAAAGTGCGCAAATTCAATGAATCTAAAAATGACTTTTTTGATTCATTATATGAAAATCAAATTTTGAAAAGAGAATTAATAAACAGATGGTATAAAACAAATAGCTTATTCTTAAAAAATAATATAGTTTTTGAAGACATTTACGAAAACTTCATAAAACAAAAAGATAAATAAACTTTGCAACTATTTGGTAATACTTGAAATGTAGCTAACACTTCTAAAAAATTATTTTCTTAGTTACCACAGATTCATTTATAAATTTCACACGAACAAGTAAACCTTGATTATTAGCAGCCAATTCTTTTATGTTTAGACTTTCAAGATTGATTTCTTTCTTATCAATTAAGACTCTTCCAAGAAAATCATATATAATAATTGAATCTATTAATTCTTTACTCTTTACAGATATTACATTATCCTGCGAATTAGCAGCAATATTAAAATCCCAATGAGTAAAATCGTTATTGAGTGACAAACTAGAATTTAGAAATTTAATTATAAAACGATTATTGTAAGTACCTGAATTAGAGAAAAAATGATAAGGACTTTGTTTTAAATTATGAGTAATGTTTAACAACGTATCTTGTATAAATATGTCTTGATTGCTTAAAAATAATCCGTCTAAAACGCCAATAGCTATAGTATAATTTCCAATAGTTGGTATTGAAAAACCCAATGGTATCATATCGCTATTTTCAAATGGCAAAGGCCTTCCTTGAATGCAAACCTTTTGGTCATCTATCAATGTGTAAAAATTTTGATTGCCATCTAGCTTGGTAAATGCATCATAGAGAACATCTTTTTGATACGTTGCATTATTTAAATATCCAATAACAGTCCTTGTAGTATTGCCTGAATCACTAACTAAATCAAGCCAAATTCTATGTTTCTCAATAGATGAAGATATGGATTGATTTCTGTAAAATTGTGTGTTAGAATTTAATGAATTCTCTCTCATGAAATTTTTAAAAGTTACCTGAGCATTGGCTTGATTTCCTTCATTCATTAAAACAAAAAATGATTGACAAGACGCTATAAATCCATTAAAACCGTTGGGACCAGAAAGTGTAGCTGTGCCGTTATGGGTGATATAATCATTAGCTGTATAATTATATTGATAAGAACTGTAAAAAGGATTAACACTACTTGACGGCAAGGTTCCATGGGTCCATAATCTAACTGAACCTTCAATCACAGGATTTTCAATAGCGTTATAAAGTAAAAAAGAATCAACGTTAAGAGCGCTTGGATATGGATTACCAATTAAATTCCAATTGTCATCTTGAACAGTAAACGGAACACCATTCAAACTTGTGAAACTAGACAGTGAGGCCGAAGTCATTGGTCCTCTTGCTATTGCGCAATTAATCAACCCATTATTAATAGTTGATCCAGAAAATATTGACGTAAAAACTTGATTAGTAGTTCCAAATCCGTTTGGACCTCGAACAATGTAACCCTTGCCTACTTCCATAGTTTCACCAGCTGATGGCGACCAAAAACCAAAACCTCCATTAGGATTATTTAAAATCGGATTCCATTTCCAAATAAGACTTGATGGAGTATTAGGTGATATTAAATTTACTGAAAATTGTTGCAATGGTGAGGACCAATATACATAATCAAGCTTTCTAATGCTGGCGTTTCGTTTAACTATAGCATTACCTGTATTCAATGCATAATCATCGTTTTGGATAATGGCTCCACTATCTTCAACAATTAAATCTCCAAAATTATTAATATCACTTTCTGAGGATAAATAGGAATTAGATTCAATAACTAATGATTTTCCTGAATTAATCTGACATTTACATGTAGTAATATTTCCATTTAACAAAGTATCATAATTTCCATCAATTATTGCTTTTGTAAAATTATTAGGAATTCCATTACTCCAAGATGAACCATTCCAAACTGTTGATGCTTGTGTTTTTCCCTTTAATTGTATATCGTCTACAGCCCAAACTTCATTGATATTATTGTTTACGATAGTAATCCGAATTCTCAGATCTGTGGTTTTTGGCAATCCATTTAAAGATATTTTACTATAACCTTCTGTGGTTAAAAAACCTGTAGCGGTTGGAATAAAATCAATGACAAAATCAGTTCCAGAATAATTAGACTGAGCTATTCCTGTACCGCTTAAAAAAGACCATTTTGCTTGACTACTGCCAGTCACTTTTATCTCATTTGACCATGAATTGCCTCCATTAGTACTAATAGCAACCGAAACATAATCGCCATTTTCACTTCCTTCAGAAGGAGTTTTTGAAAACGAAGCCAATCTAAAATGAAATGAAGGCTCTTTAATGTTGATAGTATTAACTGAATCAAATAATAGAGTACAAAAAGAATTATTAACTTGTAAACTCTTTGTGCCAATAAATTTAGGAACAAATACAAGCGGGACGGCATTTTCTGCATAAGCAGTGCCTCCAGAAACGGTAGCAAAACCATTAGAAACCGAATAACCTAAAATTGGTAAAGTAGACCCTAGTTCAAAATCTTGTTTGGCAATAATTTCACTAATAAAGTTGTAACCACATTCAATATAATCTAAACCAGTGCCTTGAATAGCAAAAGAATAAATAGGATTAGAAGGGTCATCAGAGTTAATTTCGATAGTTGCCGTTCTTAAACCTACTGAACTTGGATCAAACAATACTGTAAAATAGGTACTTTCTCCTGCGGCAATATTGGTAGCAGGCAAACTAGAGAATTGAAAATCTGAAGCATTAATTCCGCTTACCAAAATATTCGAAATGGTTAATGAAGTAGTCCCATCATTAACTATCATGTATGTTACAGCATTAGTTTCATTAATTATTTGACATGATGAAAAAGTAGTATTATCAATTGAAGAAGGATTTAAACTTCCATTTAGGAGAGGAATTAAATTTCCATAAACAACCATTAATGGTCCATTGCTTATTTCTGAACTATTGTCGTTGAAGAATAGAGAACTATTAGTTCCAAAGGATATGTTACACAGTATTAGTAAGAAATATTTTGTCATATTAATAATAATTAAATGAAACATAGGTTAAATAGCAAATAATAGTATCATTTGTATTTTATTTAAAATTATTTAATAAGATTGTGAAATGTTCAATTTTAAAAGGCAAAACAAACATTTTACTTAAAAAAAAATTTATAAAATCGCAAAAAGTAGAATTAATTCTACTTTTTTATTTCGTGTTTTATTAAAATAATAAAATAATTAGTATTTATTTTGTCGTTACATTATTATTTATATTGTTATTTTTGACTATTTTTAAGAAATATAAAATATATTTTACTTTACAGATTAAAATAATTTAATTCTAATATTAAAAATAATATTTAATCTTATTTTTCTTACATAATAAGTTTGTTACTTGAAAAACCTAATCACCATTGATTTCGTAGATTATGAAGTTGAAATAAATATTTAAAACTATGAACACAAAAACATTTTTAGATAAAATATTAATTTTATTAGATCCTACAGAAGAAATTGAGTACACGCTCTTAGAAAAAAACAAGGTGCTTGATTGTATTGTATTAACAAATAAAAAAATAATTTATACAAATTTAAATCTGTACGAGAAAAATGTGTTTCATTTTTTTGATATTTAAAACAATAATAATCAAAAGATTGAGAGAATAAAAAAGACGCTACAATCAGATGATTTCGAAATAAATACTATAATTTCGAAATATTTTGATATATCACCTCAGGAAAGAGAATCTGTTGTTTAATTTTAACCAGATAAAGCGGATTTGTAATCCGTGTTCACAAACAAAGTCAAAACAATCCAGCTCCAAAAAATCCCAAGCTACCGCGCGAATCCCTTCGCGTGGTTCTAAACAACTTATATTGTCCCAGCTACCAAAGAAAGTTTTTATTAAATTTGATAAAAAAAACAGTATGAGCAGAAATTACAAGTTTCATAATTCTGAGGGATTGTATTTTGTTAGTTTTGCAGTTGTGGGTTGGTTAGATGTATTTACTAGAAACGAATATAAAGATTTACTGTTAGAAAGCCTAGAATTTTGTCAAAAGAGCAAGGGAATGGAAATTCATGCTTGGTGCATTATGACCAATCATGTGCATCTAATTTTTAGAAGTGTTGATAATCAAAAACCTGAATTGTTATTAGGAGATTTTAAAAGATTTACAAGCAGAAGTATTATCAAAGCAATCCAAGAGAATCCAAAGGAAAGCAGAAAAGAATTTTTATTAGAGTATTTTAAAAAAGAAGCAGCAAAAAGTTCAAATACTACAAATTTTCAATTTTGGCGACATGACAACAAACCAATTGAGTTATGGAGTAATGAAGTCATTCAGCAAAAAATTGAATACATACATAACAATCCTGTTGAAGAAGGTATTGTGTTCAGACCGGAAGATTATAAATACAGCAGTGCTCCAGATTACGCAGGAGAAAAAGGTTTGTTAGAAAGGGTTTATGTTTTTCGGTATTTTAAAATATAGAACCACGCGAAGGGATTCGCGCGGTAGCTGGGGATTACACTTCGCCTATTTGCTACTAACAAAAAAGCCACAGTTTCCCGTGGCTCAATTTTAACTTAACTAAACTTATTGCAATATAATTTTTTTGATATCCACAATCTGACCTTGTGGATTGATGATTTGAACAAAGTACATTCCTGTTC
This sequence comes from Flavobacterium chungnamense, assembly GCF_039539165.1. NCBI lineage: Bacteria > Pseudomonadati > Bacteroidota > Flavobacteriia > Flavobacteriales > Flavobacteriaceae > Flavobacterium > Flavobacterium chungnamense. Next base: position 130,867 of record NZ_BAABCS010000009.1, on the reverse strand, counting down.
CTCCAGCTCCGCAAAGAGTTCTTTTTTGTACTGCGCTGCGCAAATGTCTCCTGACTTTGCGCTATGTTAATCATCATAACTAATATATTTCAAAATTGAATTTGGATTAGCAACATTTACAACTGGGTTTTGTGCTATCTCAACATCAAGAAGTCCTTTTCCATAAACATAGTTTGAAGCACTAGAATAGATATAGTCTTGAGGTTTTAAAACAATTCCTGCACGAACCGGATTAAAATGAATATAGTCTATCTTTGACCACATAAATTTTTCTGAATAAATTTCTTCAGCATGATTACCCAATTGCCAAAATTGATAATTTTTGTTTCTAGAATGTGTTTCTGTTGCTAATTTGAATCTTTCTAACATCCATTCTCTTCTGCTTTCTGGCTCTATTTGAATTTTATCTAAAATAGTTTTTGAAGTAAACTTTTTAAAATCTCTAATCAAATCGGATAATTTTCCATCATTTGATTGAACTATCATATGAATATGATTACTCATTATTACATAACTGTATAAAATCATTCCTTTGTTTTTAATACAAAAATCAAAACATTCTATAACGGCGTCACGATAATTTTTTCTAGAAAAAACGTCAACCCAATCAACAACGGTAGCTGTCAAAAAATGAGGCAATGTTTGGTCTCTTATAACATATCCTTCTTTCATAAATTTAAGTTTTATCAAAAATAAGAAAAATTGCGCAAAGTCAGGAGACGTTTGCGCAGCCTTTCATAGGAACAATTATTTTAATTAGAACTCTTTGCGCAGCTGGGGGACGTTTGCGCAGCCTTTCATAGGAACAATTATTTTAATTAGAACTCTTTGCGCAGCTGGGGTAGCTGTCAAAAAATGAGGCAATGTTTGGTCTCTTATAACATATCCTTCTTTCATAAATTTAAGTTTTATCAAAAATAAGAAAAATTGCGCAAAGTCAGGAGACGTTTGCGCAGCCTTTCATAGGAACAATTATTTTAATTAGAACTCTTTGCGCAGCTGGGGTTATAAATTTTTCGTGTCACTAACAATTTCAAATTTATTATTCGCTTAAAAAATAATATTATTTACAAGATTGTTTGGCAATGGTTTGGCAACTTCAATAAAAAAAGCCTGTAATATATTGATTAACAATACAATTACAGACTTTTAATGTACCCGGAGCCGGAGTCGAACCGGCACGGTTTCCCACAGGTGTTTGAGACCAGCGCGTCTACCAATTCCGCCATCCGGGCAGATTTTAGATGGATTAATAAATACTAATTTTTAGAAAAAATTAATTAAATATTTTGCCATCCGGGCTAAGCTAGAATAAATAAAGTAAAATATTTACCATTCGTGCTCTTGGAGACAGAAATAACAACAGTCATTTCATCGCATTAAAATTGACTAAAAAAATCAATTTGTTTTAACACGTTGCAAATGTAAATAAATTTTAAACACATTTTCAAGAAAATAGTTAAAAATATCCTTTCAGACTCGGATTTTATTTCTAAATTTGCACCTCGTTAAAACGACACACAACTAACTAACTACATTCGAGGCATTTAAATTCTTTCTTCTCTTATAAAATTTAAGGCAAATTAGAATTAAAACAGTTCGAATTAAAACAACAAATTATAATGTCACATTTAGAACCAGAAGCAAAAATATTTGCCTGTTCACAAAGTGTTCATTTAGCAGAAGAAATAGCTAAAAACTATGGTATTCCGCTAGGCAAAGTAACGTTCTCAAAATTTAGTGATGGAGAATTCCAACCTTCGTTTGAAGAATCTATAAGAGGATTACGCGTCTTTATTGTTTGCTCTACATTTCCAACAGCTGACAATTTGATGGAGTTATTATTAATGATTGATGCAGCAAAAAGAGCATCTGCAAGACATATAACACCCGTAATTCCTTACTTTGGATACGCAAGACAAGATAGAAAAGACAAGCCAAGAGTGCCGATTGGAGCAAAACTAGTAGCAAAATTGCTAGAAACTGCAGGAGCAACTCGAATCATGACCATGGATTTACACGCCGATCAGATTCAAGGTTTCTTTGAAAAACCAGTTGATCATTTGTTTGCTTCAACTATTTTCTTGCCTTATGTGAAAAGTTTAAATTTAGAAAATTTGACAATCGCATCTCCAGATATGGGAGGTTCAAAAAGAGCTTATGCCTATTCTAAATTTCTAGAATCAGACGTAGTTATTTGTTACAAACAAAGAAAAGCCGCAAACGAAATTGGTTCAATGGAACTAATTGGTGATGTTAAAGGAAGAAATATTGTTCTTGTTGATGACATGATTGATACTGGAGGCACATTAGCAAAAGCGGCTGATTTAATGATTGAAAAAGGCGCATTAAGTGTAAGAGCAATTTGTACACACGCAATTCTTTCAGGTGACGCATACGAAAAGATTGAAAATTCTAAATTATTAGAATTAATAGTTACCGATTCTATTCCGTTAAAGAAAGAATCAAATAAAATAAGAGTGGTGAGTTGTGCACCTCTTTTTGCAGAAGTTATGCACATGGTGCAACACAACAATTCCATCAGTGGAAAATTTTTAATGTAATTTATTTTTATTAACTATATATTTTTACAATGAAATCAATTTCGATTAAAGGATCAGAAAGAGAAAGCGTGGGCAAGGTAGCAACCAAAGCGGTACGTAATGCTGGAATGGTTCCTTGCGTAATTTACGGAGGAAGTCAACCAGTACATTTTCAAGCAGAAGCAAAAGCTTTCAAAAGTTTGGTTTACACTCCAAATGCGCACACAGTTGCCATTGATTTAGGAGGTAAAAAATTTGATGCTATTTTACAAGACATCCAATTTCACCCAGTAAGTGATGCTATTTTACACATTGACTTTTTCCAATTGTCAGATGATAAAGAAATCATTATGGAAGTGCCAGTAAAAGTTACAGGAACTTCTCCAGGTGTACTTTTAGGTGGTGTTTTAAATTTAAATCAAAGAAGATTAAAAGTGAAAGCTTTACCAAAAAATCTTCCTGATTTTGTAGAAGCTAACATCTCAGAATTACAAATGGGTAATAAATTGTACGTAACTAAATTAGCTACAAACAATTTCAAATTGATGCACCCAGACAACACTGTAGTTTGTCAAGTGAAGATTTCACGTGCTGCTATGAAAGCTGCTCAGGAAGCTGCAAAAGCAGAAAAAACAGCTGCAAAAGGAAAGAAAAAATAATTTTCAAAAAACCTTTATATCAAAGCATCAGTATTTATTTACTGGTGCTTTTTTTATTTGGAACGAATCAGTAGTAAATCTTGCAAACCTTATTCCTGCTGTTCATTATATAAAAATGGTGATTTCGAAAGCCTCAATTACCATTTTTTATTTTCATCAGGGTTAAACTGCAAACGATTTACATAAAATTCCATTTTCAAAACAATTATACTATTTTTACCACATGAATTGGTTTTCAAGAATTTTTAAACAAAACAACAAACAAGAAGAAACCCCAATGAAGAAATTCCTAATCGTTGGCCTTGGTAACATTGGCGCCGAGTATGTAAACACAAGACACAACATCGGATTCAAAATCTTAGATTATTTTACTAAAAAAGAAGCTATTTCATTTCAAACAGCAAAACTTGGTGATGTAGCTGAATTTAAAACAAAAGGCCGTACTCTAATTTTGCTAAAACCAAATACTTACATGAATCTAAGTGGAAAAGCTGTGAAATTTTGGATGGAAAAAGAAAACATTGAAAAAGAAAATATTTTAGTTATTACTGATGATTTAAACTTGTCTTTTGGAACAATCCGTATAAAATCTAAAGGAAGTGATGGTGGTCATAATGGCTTAAAAAACATACAACTAGTACTAAACTCAACAGAATATCCTAGATTTAGATTTGGTATCAGTGATGAATTTAAAAAAGGAAAACAAGTAGATTACGTATTAGGCGAATGGAATGACGATGAAAAAACCAAACTGCAAGAAAGACTTGAGCTTGGCAGTGAAATTATAACATCTTTTGCATTAGCCGGGTTAGCAAACACTATGAATATTTATAATGGTAAATAATGGTATTCTTTTTGATTATCTTTATCTAATCAAATAAGTTAACAATGAAAAAACTATTCATAATCCCAACCGCAATTCTCTTTTCTTTCTGTTGTACAAACAAGGAAATAATGAAAAAAGAAGAAGAAAATAAAGTCGTTACAAAAACAGAATCTCCTTGTCCCTCTGACGGAGTTTGTACCACAGAAATACTGAAGAACAAAAGTTTAGTTATAAAAACTGACGAATTTGGATCAACGTATACACAAATTATTGATAATGAAACTACTTCTATAATCGTTTATCAGTACAACAGAATCGTAAAAGGTGATTTACAAGATGCAGGTTACAGAGAAGAAATAATTTTTGAAATAAACAATAACGATACAGAACTAAATTTAACTAATAAGGAACTACAACAAACTAAAATGCATTTTGGTAGATTTTGTTTCTGTAGAGGACAAACAGGTTATTATAAAGTGGAAGAAGGTAAATTAAAACTAAAAAAAATAAACGATAATATAACTTTAAATTTAGACTTCACTATTACTAAAGTTCCTCAAATAATTAAAACCATTACAAGTTCTATAAACTAAAAAAGTCCCGATTTTATCGGGACTTTTTATTTATAATAGAAAATTATTCTACTACTATTTTCTTAACAATCTTTTTATCTCCATCTTGAATATTTACAAGGTAAATTCCAGATTGCACGTTGTCTAACTGTAATGTTTGTTCAAACACTCCATTATTTTGATATACATTGTTGAAGATTGATCTTCCTCTCATATCAAAAACAGCTACATTAATATTATTTCCTGTATTTGAATTAAACTTAACAGTAAAAGTTCCATCGTTAGGATTTGGATATAATGAGAAGCTATCAAAAGAGAAGCTATCATTTCCTAATAAAGCAATTGTTTGAGAACAAATTTCAATAGAAAATGAGTTAATCGTTCCTGTTGTACCAGCAACTAAATCTCTGAATCCCATTTGCCATGTTCCAGATGGATTAAATCCAATCATAGAATCTAGACTTCCTACAGGAATATAAGTTCCTTGTGTTGGACTTGCACATGTTAATGCTGAACCTTGAGCATCCCAAGTCACATTCATATTCGCACCACTTGAGCATCCTTGATTGTATAATGTTAGCAATGAACCTCCAGGTCTTACAACAGCAAAATTTAAGTGTTGAATGTTTGGATGCGTAGCATTTACATTAATGTTTACATCAGAAATTGTACTTGTTGAAGTTGGGACAGATATTGTTCTAATAGTATAACCAGTTGATCCATCTGTTGGAGAGAATGCCGTGTTAAATGGATAAGTAACGCAATTATTAGTTACAGAATAACCAATTAATATGTTTTTGCTATTAACAGCATAATAAATATTTTCTTTTGCTCTTACCATAATTCTAGCCGTTTGTGTAACCACATTAGGAACTGTGATTGTAGCACTTCCAGAATTTGGAACTCCAGAAGGAGTTAACAATGTTGGGAAAGTAACTCCACCATCTGTAGACAAATAAATATCAACGTTAGTTGAAAGAGTTTCAGCTCCATTTCTAACCCATGTGATTGTTTGAGTACTTCCTTGAGCCCAACCCACAGTTGTACTTTGAGAACTTACAGAAAATGGCCCGATAGTATTACTTGCAGTAACCACAACATTATCTCTTGTTGTTTGACCTCCATTTGGCATTCTATTATCTCTAACAGTTAAAGCAAAATTGTAAGTTCTACCAGCAGTAGAAACAACTTCCCATGTTGGAGCCAAATTTCCAGCAACAACACTTGCTAATGGTGGCATATATCGTTCAGGTGCAGCTACAGGAGGATTAGATCTAAAACTTGGTCCTGTAGTATTATTTGGTGTAGGTGGCTGAGTTGAAACTGCATTATCAGTTTGCTCCCAACAATAAGTTAAAGAATCACCATTTGCATCAGTTACAGATTGAGGAAACAGTATAAATGCAGTTCCTTTAGGAATTGTTCTATCAACACCTGCATTAACTGCTGGAGGTGTATTTCCATTCAAAGCATTTGGAGCACAATTTCCAGTTGTAGTGGTAAATGTCATCATTTGATTTAAACTCACTGTTTGGAAATGTGCATCTGAGTTACTTTGTACATCTGGAGCACAGATTCCTGCATACCCCATAATTGTATTTCCAGAACCTGGTTCTACAGCAGTACCAGCAGATCTATTACCTCCACATGAATTGTTGAAAGTATGTGTTGCACCAAATTGATGCCCCATTTCATGAGCTACGTAATCAATATCATAAGGGTCTCCAACTGGAGCTGGCGAACCTGTAATTCCTCTTGCCTTACTTGTAGTACAAGGTGAGTTTAATTGAGCTAAACCACCGCCACCAGTACTTACAGTATGTCCTATGTCATAATTTGCTGTACCAATTGCAGCATCAATTTCAACTTGACTTTCATTAATTAAACTACCCGCAGTATCATTTGAAAAGTTATCAGAATCTACAAAAATTACTAAATCATTATTAGCGACTAAATTCATACGTAATGACATATCTCTTTCGTATAAACCATTTACGCGTGTCATTGTAACGTTCATTGCGGCTAAAACAGCTGCTTTTCGCTGAGCTAAAGTTCCGGCTCCAACTCCTGCTGCATTAATATGAAAGGCTGCATATTCTACAGTACATGCCATAGCTAATCTATATTGTCTAAATCTGCCATCATTAGCAGCAACAGAGCTAGTTTCTAACAATCTTGGAGCTAATTCTTCATCTTGAACAAAACATGAAAAAGCATTACTACTTGAAATATTATTTCTTCCATAAACAATATAGTTTTCAAGGTCTTTTGTGTAAGTATCTAAATAATAAGTACCTGAGTTACCTGTAAGTGACATCACATGTAATCCAAAAATTGTAGTACTAAAACGAATTGAAGATGTTCCATCTACACTTACTCCAGTATAAGACTTAATATCTGGATATCTATTAGCTAACCCTGCTTCCATCACTGGAGCATCAAAAATTTTATAACTAGTAAATTCTCCGTTTTGATTTGGAAAGTCAACAATTACATTTGAACTTCCAGCATTTTCAGAAGGAGCTTGTTGTAATTGTACTTTTAAAGCATTGAAGTCAAGAGAAAATAATTGGTATTCTCTTGGCATTGAAGCACGATCCATCTTGCTTAAATTTTTTACTCTATCCTCTGTAGTTTTATTCCATAGAGAACCTTGACCAAAACTCGAAACAAAAATTAAAACCGCACTAAAAGTAAATAGTAAGTTTTTTTTCATAATGTTTTTATTATTAATTGTTCAAATTTATTAAAAAAAATGATAATTTCTTAATTTAGAATCAAAAAAAAGAAGCCTCAAATATTTATTAACATTTGAGGCAAAATATTTTAACAAAAAAATATTACTTTTTAATTATCTTATCTGATTTCAAAAAGCTTTCTCCATTGTATATTCTTAAATAATAAACACCCGATTCTAAGTCTTCAATATATATTTTATTATTTATTTCTTCAAGCTTTTGAGACTTTACCAACTGGCCATTTACATTATAAACCTCAACAAAATCAACAGTGGTATGAGGAGAGGTAATGATAAAATACTGAGAGACCGGATTAGGATAAACCGCAATAGCTTGAATTGCTCCTACTTCATCAAGACCAAGTGAGGCACAACCATTTGAAGTTAACAAACTTGCTCTTGGTCCGTTTAATGTATTTCGCATTATTGTTTTTTGACCATTTGTAAAAAATGCCATACAAGCATCATTAACATAATCCATATAGTTCATAAACATTGAACCATTTGTTGTTGAAGTACAAGCATTAGTATTATTAGGAAAAGTAGGGCATCCAGAATACGGATCGTTTGTTGCTGGTGTATCAGAAACCCCATCACTATTAGCCGCTGTCCCACAAGTGCTTCCATCATCTCCCCAAGGATGCAATAATCCAAAATAGTGTCCAATTTCATGGGTGGCAGTTCTACCTTTATTGAAAGGAGCTGTAGCTGTTCCTGTATTTCCAAAAAACTGATCCCCAATACACAAACCATCATAAGCTAAACCTGCCGCAGATGGCAAATATGCAAATCCTAATAACTGATTATTTGTAAACCTTCCTATCCAAATGTTTAAATATTTTGTTGGATCCCATGCTGTCAAACCGGCCGTTGCAAAATAGTCATTTTCAAAAACAAAAGACGAAGGAACTGATTTTCTTTCAATACCTGTAGATGCTACTCCTGCTGGTGTTCTTGTTGCTTTGCAAAACAATATTTCTACATCGGCTCCAAGACCTTGAAAAGCAGCTGGAACTACTGTAGAAAAATCTGAATTTAATTTTCTAAAATCATTATTCAATATTGTCAGTTGTGAATTGATTTGAGCATCACTAATATTCTGAATTGATGTTTTATACAAAACATGAAATACAACTGGAATAGTAACAACTACGTTAGGACTTTTATTAGTCTGAGCTGTAGTAGAATTTTGTAAATAATCCATTGTCTCTTGATGATGAATTGCAAAAGAAGGATTATTTGCTTTAAGTTCGTTCATTTTTTCTGTAGTGGCACAGGTTCGTTGCGAAAAAACATTTAACGAACTAATTGCCAATACAATAAGAATAATCTTTTTCATTTTTTAAATTTTAAGATTCCAAAAGTAAATAAAAAAGGGAAGTAATTACTTCCCTTTAAAAAAATATTTTTTACAATCGTTATTCAATCACTATTTTTTTGGTGATTTTCTTATCACCATCTTGAATATTAATTAGATAAACTCCAGATTGAAGATTGTCTAATTGCAATTTTTCATTGAAAAATCCATTGTTTTGATACGTTTTAGAAAAAACTTCTCTTCCTCTAATATCATGAATTCCAATTAAAATAGAATTGTCAGATAAAGAATTGAATTGAACTGTAAAAGTTCCATTATTTGGGTTCGGATACAATGCAAAATTTTCAAATATATTTTGATTAACCGCTAAGGCTGGCGCTGTATTACATAAATTTAAACTCCATCCATTAATCGAACCTCCATCTTGGTTAAAAGAATCCAATACTCTTAATGTCCATGTTCCGTTCATAGGTTCTCCATTGAAAGCCGATAGTGCTTGAGCAGGAATAACTACACCAGAAATTGCTGGATTGTTTCCACAAACTATAGGTACACCAGCATCATCAAATGTAGCCGTAATATCATTTAAAGCTACACTTGTACATGGTTGAGCTACTAATTGAACTTGAGTTCCACTTGGGCTGATTAATGTAATTGTCATATCATTTACCCAACTATGGGTAATATCAATAGTAACGTTTGCATCAGAAACCGTATTAGTTGATGTAACATTTAATGTAGAATTTGCTGTTACATTTGCAGTTGTTGGTATTGTTATAGGCACATTTGTAGAAGTAGCTGTTAAGCAAGTAATTATTCCTGTTACAAACTTGTATCCTGTACTAAAATTTCCTGTACATGAAGGACTCACTGGAGCAACTCTCCAAAAATACGCTACACCTTCTGTCAGTCCATTTACATTGTAAACATTAGTGGTAACACTTCCTGAACTTATAATTGTATTAAATCCAGCATCAGTAGCTACTTGAACATTGTAAGAAGATGCACTTGGATTTACTGACCAAGTCAATGCCAGTGAAGTATTTTGTGCAACTGCATTATTTGCTGGAGATGTTAGTGTAACATCTGGCAAACCTAAATATAAGTAAAAAGGAACAGTTTTTACATCTGCCCCAGAAGTTGCATTAACATTTATGTTGTAAACTCCAGCTGGTGCAGTAAGCAAGTTATCAATTGTCATGACAACAGTTCCATTTGAAGAACTTAAAGATGCTGGGCTAAAAGTTACATTTGTTCCAGCTGGATTTCCAGAAGCACTAAAAGTAGTAGTTCCAGTAAATCCTCCCAATGCAATATAGTCAAAAGTATAAGTTGTTGATGGTACAGAACAAACTAATGTACTTTGTACACTTGATTGAGTTACAGCAAATGTTGATGGTGCTGTTGTTATTGTAAAATTAGTATTAGATATATCAAAGAAAATATGTTGATATCCTTTTACCATTATTCTATTATTTGTACCTACATTATTTGGAACAGTTACTACAGTACTTCCATTATTTGGAACTTTATTAGCTAATTGAATAGGATATGTTAAACCCCCATCAGTTGATAAAAAGACATCTACAAAAGGAGAATTAACACCGTTTCCTGTTGTTCCTGCCACATTCCATAAAACTGTTTGGTTTGTTCCTACTATCCATGAAACAGCAGTATTAGGTGTGTTCACAACAAATGGACCTGCAGCGGCATTAACTGTAACCACCATGTCAGTGTAGGCTGTTTGACCAACTTTTATTGGTGCAGTTGAACTATACGGAGAGTTATCTCTAACTGTTAATCTAAAATTTAACGTTCTTGAAACAGAGCTTAATGCTTCTGACAACATCCCTGCATCTCCACCAACCTGACTAGTTGTTGCTGAGTTAGCGATAATAGAAGATAACTTTGGAAAATATCTGCTAGGAGAAGCAGTTGGCAACCATGAGATAAAGTTTGGCCCTATCGTTTTAGTTATACTTGCACTACTATTAGCACCAGTAGAAGAAGCTCCATCGTCATTTTGTTCCCAGCAATAAGTTAATGCATCTGCAACATCTGCATCTGTAGCAGAACCTGTAAGTACAAAAGGAGTACTTCTAGGAATGATATAATTTGCAACCGGAGCAACTACTGGAGTCGCATTTGTTCCTAATAAAGATGTTGTAATAGGACACAATTTTGTAGCTAAATTATTTTGAATTTGCTCAATTGTAGTTTCATGGTAAATATCAATAGAATGTGGAGCGACGTCTTGACCTGTAATTCCAGCATACCCCATAATTGTTACTCCTGAACCTACTTCTTTATTAACTCCTGCTCCTTCATTTGAATTTGAAAAAGTATGATTACCACCTAATTGGTGTCCAATTTCATGTACTACATAATCGATATCAAAATTATCTCCTTGTGGGATTCCATCAGCAGGAGAAGTAATACCCCTTCCTTTAGTACCACCTGTACCAGCGGCAACACCATTCACACAAACACAACCAATACAACCTGCGTTTCCACCACCACCGCTTGCACCAAACATATGACCTACATCATAGGCTGCATTATTAACAGCCAAAGATGTACCTGTTCCTGTTAATGTTGTATTAAGCGCTTGTTGTAACTGAGTATTCCAATTTCCCATTGTGGTATATGGGTCAGTAGTTGGATTGTAATAAATTACATTTGTTGAACCAGCAACTAAATTAAGATGAAGTGCTAAATCTTTTTCATAAACACCATTACAACGTGTTAATGTTGCATTAAAAGCAGCAACAACTAAACCAACTTGACTAGCATTAGTTGCTCCAAAATAATTTGAGTATTCTGCATTACATGATTGAGCTAAACGCATCGTTTTTAATTGTCCTGCGCTTGATAATGCTGTTGTATTTGTAGATACTCTGTTACCAATTTCTTGAACTAGTTTTTGATCTTCTGTAGAACAAGTCCATGCTAAAGCTCCTTTTTGTCTTTGAGATTTAAAAACTGCATAAGTTGTATGATCTTGAGAATAAGCTTCAATAAATTCACTTTCTTTATCAGCTCTAAAAACCATAGTTTGTATTCCTTGAGGTGAAATACTTAATTTTAAAGTTGCATATCTATCTGTAATACCTTTACCTGAATAAGCTCTAATTTCAGGAAATTGTGCTTGCAAATCTGGTTCAAAATTAGAAGCTTCATAAACTTCAAATTCTTCAACACCTCCATCTGCATTTGGCAGTGATATAATAGTTGAACGAGAAACGGACTGATTCCCAACAATTGAGAATAATTGTTGTCTTAAAGGAGTAATGTTTAAATCAAATAATTTAAAATCTTTAGGAAAAGCTAGTCTTGCTACTGCTTTGTCTTTGTTGATTATTCTGTCATTAGGATTATGAGAAATCCAAAATCGGTTTGATTGCGAAAACCCAATAGTAGTAAGCAATAGGGTAATCAAGGTTAATAGTGTAGTTTTTTTCATAAATTGAGTTAGTTTAATAAGGTCGTAAATATATAAAAGGTAGTTTAATAAAAAAACTAAAAAACTCGATTTCATATATTTATAAAACAAAAACTTTCAATAAAACCATATTAGTGTCTATTTTCATAATTTTTAGGATCAATATAAATGATTTACCTTTGCAACTAAAATTTCCTTTTCTTGAAAACCTACAACAATATTAAAGAATATAATAAAAAAAAATCCGTTGTTACCATTGGCACTTTTGATGGTGTGCATATTGGTCATAAAAAAATTCTTGAAAGAATAATTCTTAACGCTAAAGAACTTAATTGTGAAAGTGTTGTTATAACCTTTTTCCCTCATCCAAGAATGGTACTACAAGATAATTCTGTTGTACAACTTCTAAATACTGTAGATGAAAAAACAATACTTTTAGAAAAAACAGGGATTGATAATTTAATCATTCATCCATTTAATCAAGAATTTTCAAGACTTACAGCTGAAGAATTTGTTAAAGAAATTTTAGTTAATCAATTAAATATTCAGAAGATAATTATTGGTTACGATCATCGTTTTGGAAGAAACAGAACTGCCAATATTAATGATTTAATTGTATTTGGAGAAGAATACGGATTTGAAGTAGATCAAATTTCAGCTCAAGAAATAAATGATAATGCAGTAAGTTCTACCAAAATTAGAAATGCTATTTTAGAAGGAAAAATAACTTTGGCTAATGACTATCTTGGTTACAATTATTTCTTTTCAGGAATAATTGTAAAAGGAAAACAACTCGGTCGCACAATCGGATTTCCAACAGCTAACATTAAAATTAATGAAGATTATAAGTTGATTCCGAAAAACGGCGTTTATATTGTAAAAAGTAATTACAATAAAAGAATAATTTATGGCATGATGAATATCGGTACGCGTCCAACTGTCGATGGACAAAACCAAACAATAGAAGTGAATTTTTTTGACTTCAACGAAGACATTTATGATGAATTAATCACCATTGAACTACTAGATTTTATTCGTGAAGAACAAAAATTTGACTCTTTTGATTCTTTAAAAAACCAATTGTATTCAGACAAAGAAACTTCTCTATCATTTATTTCTAGATTGTAACTTTAAAAAAAGTTTGAAACACATTTTTATTATTTGTTAAATTTAATAATTTATAATTAATATTTTCTTATATTTATAGTAACATGTTTACTAAAAACTTAAAAAAATTAAGATTATGAAATTATCAAATGAATTTAAATACGGTTTTTTAATATTTCTTGGAATAGGTTTTTACTTTCTTTTAATGGAAGTTCTTGGCTTATCAAATCTTTATTTCTTAAGAATATTAAATGTTATTATTGTTGTCTATGGACTAAACTTAGTCATTAAAACAAATTTAAAAAAAGGAAAAACTGGCTATTTGCAAAACTTTATATCGACGGTATTAACAGGTTTTATAGGTGTAGCATTAAGTATAATTGGTCTTTTTCTTTATCTTAATTTTCGAGGTGGAACTGTCTACCTAAATAAGCTATCCGAAGCTTTTCTTTTTGGAGGCAATCCTAGTATTCCCGAATATAGTTTTGGATTATTTATTGAAGGAATTGCATCTGTACTTATGGTAGCCTTCATTAATATTTTATATTGGAAAACAAAAAATGTTTTTAAAGAGGAAATGTAAATTATGCTTTCTTCCAAAACGTAACTAACGAAATAGAATTTCTTTTTTTACTTCAAAACAAATTAACTACTTTTGATGCAACATAAAAAGTAATTATGAGTATTACAAAACACAATTGGACTAAAGAAGAAATTATAGCGATATACAATAAACCTTTAATGGATTTAATGTATGAAGCAGCAACCATTCATAGAGAAAACCATGACCCAAATGTGGTTCAAGTTTCTACATTACTTTCTATTAAAACTGGTGGTTGTCCAGAAGATTGTGGCTATTGTCCACAAGCAGCAAGATATCATACCGATATTGAAGGCAATGATTTAATGTCTGTAAGCCAAGTAAAAGCTCAGGCATTAAGAGCAAAATCGAGTGGTTCATCAAGAGTCTGTATGGGTGCAGCGTGGAGAAATGTAAAAGACGGACCAGAATTTGACCAAGTTTTAGAAATGGTTCGTACCATTAATAAACTGGAAATGGAAGTGTGTTGTACTCTTGGAATGTTAACTGAAAATCAAGCGCAACGTTTAGCAGAAGCTGGTTTATATGCTTATAATCACAACTTAGACACTTCTGAAGAATATTATAAAGAGGTAATTTCAACTCGTGGATTTGAAGATAGATTACAAACAATAGACAACGTTCGTAAAACTAACGTTACAGTTTGCAGTGGTGGAATTATTGGAATGGGTGAATCTATAGAAGACAGAGCAGGAATGCTTGTGGCACTTTCAACATTAAACCCTCAACCGGAATCGGTGCCAATTAATGCACTTGTAGCTGTTGAAGGAACTCCAATGGAAAATGAAAAACCAGTTGAAATTTGGGAAATGATTCGAATGGTTGCCACTACAAGAATCATAATGCCAGAAACTCAAGTTAGACTTTCTGCTGGTAGAACTGAAATGTCTCGTGAAGGTCAAGCTATGTGCTTCTTTGCTGGTGCAAATTCAATTTTTGCTGGTGACAAACTTCTTACAACACCAAATCCTGATGTGAATGAAGACATGAAAATGTTTGAAACTCTTGGATTACTACCTCAAAAACCATTCATCAAATTGATGCAACCAACAACTGTTGAGGCGGAAGATTCACAATTTCAAGCTTTGGGAGAAAAACCTAAATGGTCTCGTCCTGATCACAAAATTGAAAGAAATCTAGAAGCTTCTGGAAAAGGAAAATAATAAAATCTAAAACATAAAAAAAAGTCCCAACCTTTAAGAGATTGGGACTTTTTCGTTTTAAGAAACTGACTAAAGAATTACTTTTCTAGTAACAACTTCACCATTTTCTAATTTTATTTTCACAATCAAAGCTTGATTTCTTGCTGTAATATTGCTTAATGTTAAATTGCTTGAAGCTATGTTAGTTTTCTTTATAATTTCTCTTCCTAAAACATCATAAACCGTTACCTCGCTCAATAGTTCATTAATAGTTCTAATTTTAATTTGACCATCATTAGCCGACATGAAAACAGAATTTTCAATAGATTCGAAATTTTCATTACTCAATGCTGCTGTTGTATATCTTAAAACAAATCTGTCATTGAAAGTTCCAACTGAAGATGTAAAGTTATAAGGCGCTTGTCTTAAATCATGAATAATATTTAACTGCTTATCTTCTAAATAAATATCTTGATTTTGCTCAAATAAACCATCTACTTTCTTGATAGCAATAGTATGATTTCCTGCAGCAACAATTCTGATTCCCAGTGGAACAAGGTCAAAATTATTGAAAGGTAATGGTCGTCCTTGAATAATAAATGGCTCTGAATTGATAATAGAATACATGCTCAACTCTGATGTTGGTCTAAAAATACAATCATACAAATGGTCAACATCTAGGGTTGAACTCGTTGAATATCCTAATAATGTTCTGTCCATCTGTCCAGAAGTAGTATTGATAATATCCAACCATATTCTGTGTTTTTCCTCAACAGGTCCGACAGTAGTTGTTGAAACACCTCTAAAGAAATCGGTATTGTCATACTGAACCATTGAAGCATCACTTCTCATATTATTTGTAAAAGTTATGGTGTTTGGAGTTGCAGTTGTATGAAGCATGTTCACCATAAATCCTTGTCCAGAAGCTATTTTTCCTGCAAAAGTATCAGGATCTGTTGAACCTAAACCATTGTATTTTATATAATCTGATGATGAATAATTGTACTGATAATTGCTATAAAACGGACTAACATTTGAAGTTGGATTCAAACCATGTGTCCAAATCCATACAGCACCTTCTATCTTCGTTTGATTTTGAACCAAGAACTCCTCAGCATCTATCGCTGATGGATAAGGATTTCCAACTAAATTCCAATTGTCATCAAATTTTGTTGTCAATACATTATTTGGATTGGTTAAATCAGCATCATAGTCTGCTCCATTATAATTTCCTCTATTTATTGCAAAGTTGAATTGACCATTGTGAGGTTTTCCTGTAAAGATTGTACTTAATCCAACTGGTGTTGCAGAACCATTAGAAGCTCTGGCAATATATCCTTTTCCTTTAGTCATATTTCCAGATGCTGTTGCCCAATTTCCTAATGTTCCATTAGCATTAGCAAATAAAGTATTCCATTCGTAACGATTATTAGTTGGAATGCCAGTAACTGCAAAATTTTCAGTTGGTGAACTCCAATAAACATAATCAAAATTCTTAGCTTGAGCTGTTCTTGTTAGTTGAAATTTTGTTCCAGTATAGACACCCATATTATTGTCTGTTTCGTCAACTTGAATAAATTGTCCATTGTTAGCGATAGACAAATCCCCATTATGATTTAATCTTTTATAAGCATAAACAAATCCATTTGAATCAATATTTAATGTTCTTGTAGCGTTAATAGTTAAATCACCTTGAGCAATTAAATCATTAGAAACAGCTGTGTTAAAGTCGTTATCAAGTACTACATTGTAGAATAATTCTGTTCCTCTTGGAGCAACATTATTTATTACCTGAGCAACACTTCCTTTAAAATGGATGGTGCTTTCGCCTTGATCAAAATTAGTTTCTGTACCATTATTAGTCCAATTTCCAAACAAATAAAGTTGTCCATCTGGAGTTCCATTGGTACTATCATTCATATCTAAAGTTCCTGATGCTGCAATAGAAACATTTCCGTAAACTTCCAATTTATTGTTGGAATTTGCCTGAATTATTATACTTCTTCCGTTGATGGTAAGATTGTTACAAACTGCCAAATCAGCGTAAAAATCTGAATAGGTAGCTGTGTAATCAATTATGGAATTATTAATAGAAGTTACATTATCTATAATTACATCAACAGTTTCATCTGGAACGGTCAATCTACCCCAATTTGAACAATTAAACCAGTTGGTATCAAAATCACCAACCCATTGTCCAGAAGTTTCACTAACTCCAATGATAAAGGTTTTTCCTGCTCTGTTTGTTGCACTACTTGTTGCATCAATAGTATATCTTGTTGTTCCAATAACCCAATTGGTTCCAACATTAGCAATTGCTTTTATTATATTTCTTATAGATGTAGAACCATGCTCAGCACTATTTCTATAATAACCACTAATAGTATTTGCAACTGCACTTTCAACATTAAAACAAGTTAATGCATTTGGCAAGCGAGATTGTCTATTACTTCCTCCACCATTCACACCACTACAAGCAGATGTAAAAGGAACCCATCCTGTTTTAATTGTAAATCCATGAAGTAATGTTCCAGTTAAGATATAATTAGCTTCATTAGCATCTATTAATCCATCCGAAACAAAATTTCCTTGCAATAAATAGATTTGTTCTCCATCTCCATTAGATGTTGTAATATTTGGCGTTGTTCCTAATCCAAAAGGTTGAGTAGTTATAAAATCAGAAGTTCTGTCGGTTAATGTTGTGCCAGTAATAACACCTTCATAACTAAATACATTTGAACTATTTGTATTTAAAACCAAAACAGAACCAGCAGGAATATTTCCTGAGCCATTATATGTAAAATTGGTAACTCCTGGTGTTGCGCTAGGGTCATTTCCTGCTCCACCCCATTTATCAGTTCTAATATTGGCAGCAGCTCCAGCTTCATAACGTGAATTAGCTATTGAAAATGTAGTTCCTGGAATAATATCTACCATTGTTGCAACCATATATTGATCGTCTGGACCACTACCAGCATATTGTCCGTCAAATCCAACAAAAACTAACTCTCCTGGTTTAAAAACTGTTGCTAAATTCGGTGTAAAACTAGTTTCAACTCCAGAACTCCATTCTGAACCTTTTCTAACAAAAATTTCAACATAATAAGTTACACCATTAGTCAATCCGGTAATAGTTACAAAATTTCCTATACTATTAAAAACAACTTGGTTGGGTGCAGCGTAAACCGTATTTGGCACATAAGAACTTCCGTTTCCAGAAGGTGCAAAAGTAATACCCGGTGAAGTAGTAACAACAGCCAGAACTTCATCATAACAAGCTGAATTTGGGTTACTCCAAGTTACAGTTCCTGAAGCATTTGCAGGTGTTGAACCAAAACCTGTTACATTAGGGACAGCAGTTGTTTGAGTAATAGTTGTTGCAGTTGTTGAAAATACTGAGGATGCTCCATTATTTTTGTAGGCATACAAGGCATAAGTATACGCTACACCCGGTGTTAAACCAGTAATCGTTGCTGAAGTTCCTGTTCCTATATACAAAACTCTTGAAGTTGTTGCATTGTAAGTTGGGGCTAAACTATAATTTGAATTAAAAGACTGTGATGATGCTACAATTGTTGTAACCGCATGTGGGGTTGCGCCATCTCTAACTACTAATAAGTATCCATCAAATGTTCCTGTTGCAGGAGCTGCCCAAGTTAAGGATTGAGTTGTATTAGAAGTACATACTCTTGTAAAAGAAGTTGGTACAGCTGGTGCTGATGGTGAAATTGTTTGTGTGCCACCGGCAGTAGTAGTTCCGCCTTTTACACCAGCTGCAAAAGTAACATTTGCGGTTGTTATTACATTTAAAGCAATTGTATTGTTTAAAGTTGCAGACGCTGAAATATCTGCGGTAATAAATATATATCCTATAGTTCCTGCTGTAATAACCTGTGATAAAAAACTTGGAAAAGTTTTTACTCCAGCAATACCAGGCGAATTAAAAGTACTTAAAGTTGCATCTGCAGCATCCAAAACATTGTTAACAGAATAACGAACTTTTAAATTTAAAAGATCGGCAGTTACATATGTTCCATTAGTAGTTGCCGTTATTCCTTGTAAAGTTGCATTTGCAGTAGCTACAGAAAGTTGAAATTTATGTAAAATTAAATCTGTAGTACCTTGTGGCACATTCGCAGCAGTCACCTGAGTACCATTATTTGCAAAAGTTATTAAAGATGTTGCAACGGCTGTAGTACAATTTGTTGTTAAGATTGTTGCTGCTGTTCTATAATTTAATGTTCCTGAAACGCTCAAAAAAGCATTGAATGGTACTATTGAGAAAAAATAATTTGTTCCACTATTTAATCCAGTTGCGGCATAAGTTGTTGTTGTTCCTGTGTTAGCAGTTTGTCCTAAAACAATTGCATCACCAAATACAGTTCCTGGAGCATGAAAAGCACCATCTGTTGGAACTCCTGTTGGAGCCGCTCCAATTCTGTAAAGAATAATGTATCCATCGCCTCCAAGTGTGTTGGCTGCAGGAAAAGTTAAATTAATTACAGAAGTATTGGGTACGCCTACAGCACATGTAAATGTTCCAGCACCGGGTTGAGCCGTTGGTTCAGTTGACAATGTATAGAAATTCACTGAAACCGGCGCAGTAGTATTATAACAATCTAATGCATTGTAGGAATATATTGTAGCCGTATATTGTGTTTCAGGATTTAATCCTGTTACATTTACACTAGTCCCTCCTCCTAAATAAACTACTCTATTATCAACATCTATTTGACCTGCTGTTGCATAATTTGTATTAGGTGTATATGATGTACTTGTTGAAGGATCTAGTAGTAGTGAGGCAGTAGGACGAATAACTACCATTGAACCAGAAGTTGACACACCATTAGTCCATGATATTGTAGCTCCGTTGATTAATGGATTACTAAAAGTAATACCTGATGCTTGGTTTAAAGGAACTGTGCATGGTCCTAAGCCAGTAAAAAGTATATCATCTATTCGAATACCTTGCCTTCCTCCAAGAATTCCTTTGTTAAATCTTAATTTGAATTGAGTCGACGTAGATGGTGGTATGCTAAAAACCCCAGACGCTATCAAAGTAGCCGATGTTGGAGTTGCAGAAGTAAATGTCGTTGTAGACCACGTAAACCCATTATCTTCTGAATACTCAACAAACACAGGTGCATTTGGAGCTCCAGCGCCATAAGTTCCAACTAGAAAACTTAAAGAAAGACCAGAAACATATGAACTAACATCAAATGGCTCCGAAATTATGTTATCCGAATCTTCTAATAACCAATAAGTACCTTGCTGTATTGGCTGCACAGCAGTAGTATTATTATAAGTCCATGCCGGCGAAGCAGCAGAACAAGCAGAACTATAAATAATAGTTTGTCCCCAAGAAAAAACACTGCAAAGTAATGCTAGAAAAGCTATTTTAAATTTCATTTAAAATGAATTATGTTTACTATTAATTTAAAAAGATTTGGGACTACAAAATTACTTCTAATCCGCACAATTTCAATACATTTGCGTTATTAAATTATTAACAAATTTCAATCTTTTTAATCGTTTTGAGCTCAAAATCAACTAGTTCTGTAGAAGATATTGTACAAAAGTTAGAATATTACTGTTCTTATCAAGAACGATGTCATATTGAAGTGTCAGAAAAGTTGCGCTCTTTTGTTTTGAATCAACAAGAAAAAGACAAAATTATTGTACATCTAATAGAACATAATTTCTTGAACGAAGAACGATTTGCATCCGTTTTTTCAATTAGTAAATTTCATCAAAAAAAATGGGGTAAAATTCGAATCAAAAATGAGTTAAAAGCCAGAAAAATCTCTGATTATTTGGTTAACAAAGCACTAAAAGAAATCCCAACCGAGGAATATGAAATGACTTTCGAAACTTTATCCGAAAAACACTGGGAAACTATTACTGAAAAAAACGATTTGAAAAAACGAAAAAAATTCTGTGATTACCTACTTCGTAAAGGTTGGGAAAGCGAGCGCATTTATGAAAAAGTGAAAGAACTTGAAAAATAGTGTTTACTATTAAGTTGCAGTTGTCAAACACTATATTAAATACGTCAAATGCCTAAAATTACCTTTTGAAGTTGGCTTTTGAAATTTAAAACTCTTTTGACAAAAGGATACTTACGGCATTTCCGCCAAAACCTACAGCGTTTATTAATACTTTTTTAATTTTTTTTCTTATGGTTTGCTTTTCAGCAAATGGCACTTCGATGAATTGATTGTGCTGCATCATTAAGATGGCAAGTTCCATATTCAACATTCCTGATGCACCAAAAGTGTGTCCAACCTTCCACTTGTTTGTAGTTAACATTGGATTGTTTTGACCGAAAACTTTTTGAATCGCTTTATATTCTGATGTGTCGCCTTTTAAAGTTCCTGGCATATGCATTACTATGGCGTCAATATCTTCTAGATTAGTATTTTTCAGCGCCATTTTCATTGATTTTTGAAAACAATTAGCTTCGTCTGAAATAGAAATATTGTGTTCGATATCGTCTGTTGCATAACCAATTCCTTCTATGTAAGCTAAAGCGTTTTCTTTTTTGCCAATTTCTAAACAAGCTACTGAAGCGGCTTCACCAAGAACCATAGTGTTTTTGGTCTTTGTAAAATCGAAAGCACGACAAGGATATTTGGATGTTTCTTTAGAATAAATTTTTAAAGCGTGCATTTGTGCGATAGTAAAATCTGTCAAAGGAGCTTCACTTCCACCTACTAAAAACTTAGTTGCCATTCCAGATTGTAACCAAGCTACAGCATTCAAAACGGCATGCAAAGCAGTAGAGCAAGTTATGGAATGGGAAATTTCTGGTCCGTTGTTTTTTAAATCATGCGCTACCCAAGAAGAAATATTTCCAAGAGTTGTGGTTGGCGATGTTAAGGTTGATGTTTTTCCGGTTTCTAGAAATTCTTTGTGGTGTTTTTCAAATAATTGTGTAGCGCCACGAGATGAACCAATGTTGATTCCGAATTCGTCGCCATTATTCCAACCTGCATTTTTTATGGCTTGACGTGAAACTAAAATAGAAAGCAAAACGGTTTCGTCTAAAGCTTTGTACTTAATTTCACTCTTTTTTAATTCTTCTATTTCATTTCTAATTTCTTGAGGAATTGTGGCTACAAATTGTGGCTTTCCGTTAAAGTCTTTAGTTGAAATTAAGGTTTCATTTGAAAGATAATTACGCCAAATAGCCTCAGGATTTTTTCCTAATGGTGAAATGGAGGCTAAGGATGTTATGGCAATTTTTTCTTTCATGTTAAATAACACAGAGATTCACAGAGGAATCACAGAGTTTTAAGTAAAAATAAAGTCTTTGATTTTTGCTTTGAATATTTGTTTAACGAATGCAAATTTAAACTATTTCCAAAGCATTTTCGATGGTTTGATAGACTTTTTGTAATTGATTTTCTGTGATGATGTATGGTGGCAAAATATAAACTATATTTCCAACAGGTCGTAAAATTACTCCGTTTTCGATGAAGAAATTGTAGAGTTTGTTGCGCATCGTTCCGTAGTAACTTTCTTGGGTTTCGGTTTTGATTTCTAGGGCAAAAATTACTCCGAGCACTCGAGTGGTTTTTACTTTTGGATGGTTTTTTATTTTGGATTGAAATGCTAAATGCGATTGATGAACCGTTTGAATATTTTGCTGGATTTCATCAGTTTGTAAAAGTGAAATACTGGCTAAAGCTGCAGCGCAACCTGTCGGATTTGCTGTAAAAGTGTGTCCGTGAAACAAAGCTTTGTCTGTGTCATCATGGTAAAATCCATCGAAGATTTCTTGAGAGAACGTCGTGATTGCCATTGGAATTGTTCCACCTGTTAATGCTTTAGACAAGCACATCATATCAGGTCTGTTTACAAGATAATCACTGGCAAATGTTTTACCTGTTTTGCCAAAACCTGTCATAACTTCGTCAGCAATAGTGAACACGTTATTTTGGTTACAAATGCTAATTAATTTATCTAAAACTTCTGGTGAATACATTACCATTCCTGCAGCTCCAAGCACTAATGGCTCAAAAATAAACGCCGCAAATTCGTTGGTTTTTACAAGATTTTCTAAAGTTTTTATAGTTTGTTCTTCGTTGTCTTGAGTTGGAACCGGAATGCGAACAACTTCTAAAAGAGAACCTTTGAAAGCTTCTGTAAAAAAAGTAATTCCGCTAGCAGCCATGGCTCCGAAAGTATCACCGTGAAAAGCATCTTCAAAAGCGATGACTTTAGTTTTTTTAATTCCTTTATTATAATTGTATTGTAAAGCAACTTTGATAGCAACTTCTACCGCAGTGGAACCATTGTCTGAGTAGAAAATTTTCTGTTGATTGGAAGGCAGAATCTCCATTAGTTTTTCAGATAACTCTACGGCTTTATTATGAGTAAATCCTCCAAATAAAACATGTTCCAAAGTAGTTAATTGCTCATAAATAGCATCCGCCATAACTTTGTTGGAATGTCCGAAAGGATTTACCCACCACGAAGCGATGGCATCGATATACTCTTTACCGTTTTCATCCCACAACAAAGCATCTTTCCCTTTTACAATTGCAGGAAAATCGGCAACTGTTTTGTGTTGTGTATAAGGATGCCAATTGTGTTTTTTGTCTCTTTCAGATAAATTCATAAGATAAAAATATTACACAAAGATACACAGAGAAAAGCACAGAGTTTCAAAAAGACTTTATAAATTTAGAAGGTTTTCACGAAACAAATCAGCATAATATTGGATTACATTTTGATCGAAATACGGTTCGTTGTCAATTCTTCCTATGAATTTGGCTTTAGTTTTGTTAAGAATAATTTCTTCGGTAGCTTTATTTTCATCACCTGAGAAAATGATTCCTGCTACTTTCAAATTTCTGCTTTTTAAAGCTTCAAAAGTTAGTAATGTATGGTTGATACTTCCAAGATAATGGCGTGAAACCAATAGTATTTTGTAATCGGATTGGATTAAATCGATAATGCAGTCGTTGTCGTTTAAAGGAACTAATAATCCACCTGCGCCTTCTATAATAAAATGGTTTTTTGTTTTGGGTTCGACGATTTTTTTCAAATCTATTGTAATTCCGTCAATTGCAGCAGCTAAATGTGGACTTGCTGGTGTATTTAGTTTATAGCTATTTTCGTGAATGATGGTTTTATCATTACAAATATAACGTTGAATTTTATGACTATCAGAATTGTCTAAATCGCCTGCTTGAATAGGTTTCCAATAGTCGGCTTCTAATGCTTGGGTTACAATGGCTGATGTAATGGTTTTACCTACATCGGTACCGATTCCTGTGATGAATAGTTTCATTTAATTAAATTCAAATTTACATGATTGACATTTGTATTTATGCTTAGAATAAAACGGCATATACACAACTAATACTGAAAAAAGAAAAGCTAAAAATGATCTAATATCTTTAATTGAAGTGACCATTTCAACTTGTTCAGCATTGCATTTTGGGCATTTGATAAGTTGATTGTTTTCGTCAAGAGAATATTGACTTACCTCTGAAAGAATAAGTTGAGCTTTTTCTAAATCTTCTTCTTTTACAAAAAGCTTAATTCCGCCAACAGCATTACTATACAAAGGATTTGAATCAACAATATTGTTATCTCTAATAAACACTTCAATTCCTTCAGACTCCAATTTACCCTTATAAATTAAAGCCTCAGAGGAATATTGATAACGACCGACAAGTTGAAATTGTTCTTCCATGTTTTTATCTAAAACACAAAAGTACTCAACAATTGCAATACTTTAGAAATTTCTTTTTCAGAATTGTAGGAATGCAAACAAAAACGAAGTCGTTCTTGACCTTCTGGAACAGTTGGAGAAAGAATGGCTTTTACATCAAATCCATTTTCTTGTAATTGACTTGCTATAGATTTTACCTTTTCGTTTCCAGGAATTATGGCACATTGAATAGCGGATTTACTATAAACAAACATTGGTTTCAATCCCATTTGTAATTTCTCTTGATTTAAAAATTGAATGTTGTTTTTAAGTTTTTGAATAGCTTCTTTTTCAGATTTTAAATACTGATAAGCTATCAAAATTGTGGCTACAGAATGTGGAGAAAGTCCAGTTGTGTAAATAAAACTTCGAGCAAAATTGACTAAATACGATTTCAATTCTTGGCTTCCTAAAATGGCTGCGCCGTGACAACCTAATCCTTTTCCGAAAGTCATGATTCTTGCAAAAACTTTATCTTGCAAGCCTTGATATTGAATTAATCCTTCACCTAAATCTCCGAAAACACCTAATGCATGTGCTTCGTCAATGACCAAATAGCAATTGTATTTTTCGCATAGGTATACTAATTCTTCTAGATTTGGTGAATCACCATCCATGGAAAAAACGGATTCGGTAACAACGTAAAAAGTTTCGGGTATCGGGTTTCGAGTTTCGAGTTGTGAAATTATTACTTTCTC
The DNA here is from genome assembly GCF_039539165.1 of Flavobacterium chungnamense. Taxonomy (NCBI): domain Bacteria; kingdom Pseudomonadati; phylum Bacteroidota; class Flavobacteriia; order Flavobacteriales; family Flavobacteriaceae; genus Flavobacterium; species Flavobacterium chungnamense. The sequence goes on along the minus strand of NZ_BAABCS010000009.1, from coordinate 105,498 downwards.
TAAATGATTGAAATCATTGTGCTGAAATTTATACGATTTGGCATTACTCATCTGAATTCCGTCACGAATAGAAGCATGACATAACTCGTCATACAAAATAATATCGTTGCGTTGTGGTACCGAACTAAAAAAACCCAGATTAGCATCATAACCCGAATTGAAAATTAATGCTGTTTCTGATTGATGGAAATTAGCTATAAAATCCTCCGTTTTTTGGTATAAATTGTGGTTTCCTGAAATTAATCGAGAACCTGTGGCACCGTTTATTTTTATGTTGTTTTCTAAAAGATAATCATGTGTTTGATTGAAAATTTCCTCAGAATTAGCAAAACCTAAATAATCATTGGAAGCAAAATCAATTAAATTATTAGAAACTGGCAATTTTCGCAAGGCATTGTTTTGCTCACGTAGTTGCATTTTTTGGGTTAATAATTTTGGGAGTTTTTTCATTTATCAAAAATAAAAAAAGCCAAACAATAATGCTTGGCTTTCATACTTTATTTTGAACTGTCTTAGTCGGCTAAAACAATTACTTTATTATCTTTCATTTCAATAGTTCCTGAAGAAATTTCAAGAGTGTAGTTTTGATCGTTTACTTTTGTAAATTTATCTTCTACTTCTTTTTCGAATTTAAAGCTCGTTGCAGTAACTTTTACTGTTCCTTGTTTTAAAATAGAAACTATTGGAGCGTGATTGTTCAATATTTGAAATGAACCATCTACACCTGGCAAAGAAACCGAAGTAACTTCTCCTTTAAATAATGTAGCTTCCGGTGATACTATTTCTAAAATCATTTTTTTTAGTGATTAGTAATTAGTAATTAGTAATTAGCACTGAATACTGCCAACTGCCAACTGCTAACTGATTATGCTTCTGCTAACATTTTTTGTCCTGCTTCGATAGCGTCTTCAATTGTTCCTTTAAGGTTGAAAGCTGCTTCTGGCAAGTGATCTAATTCACCATCAATAATCATGTTGAATCCTTTGATTGTATCTTTAATATCAACCAAAACTCCAGGAATACCTGTAAATTGTTCCGCTACGTGGAATGGTTGAGATAAGAAACGTTGTACTCTACGTGCTCTAGATACAGATAATTTATCTTCTTCTGACAACTCTTCCATACCAAGGATAGCGATGATATCTTGAAGTTGTTTGTATTTTTGAAGAATTTCTTTTACTCTTTGAGCACAGTTGTAGTGTTCGTCTCCTAAAATAAGTGGTGTTAAGATACGAGATGTTGAATCTAGTGGATCTACCGCAGGATAAATACCTAACTCAGCAATTTTACGAGACAATACAGTAGTTGCATCTAAGTGAGCAAACGTTGTTGCTGGTGCCGGGTCAGTTAAGTCATCCGCAGGAACGTAAACCGCTTGTACCGATGTAATAGATCCTTTTTTAGTAGATGTAATTCTTTCTTGCATCGCACCCATTTCTGTTGCTAATGTTGGTTGGTAACCTACCGCAGATGGCATACGACCTAAAAGAGCCGAAACCTCTGAACCTGCTTGTGTAAAACGGAAGATATTATCAACGAAGAAAAGTACGTCTTTACCTTGGTCTGAACCTGCTCCATCACGGAAATATTCTGCAATAGATAATCCTGATAAAGCAACACGTGCTCTAGCTCCAGGTGGCTCATTCATTTGTCCGAAAACGAAAGTAGCTTTCGATTCTCTCATTCCTGGTTTATCAACTTTAGTTAAATCCCAACCTCCATTTTCCATAGAGTGCATGAATTCTTCACCGTATTTAATAATTCCAGACTCTAACATCTCACGAAGTAAGTCATTTCCTTCACGAGTTCTTTCTCCTACTCCTGCGAATACAGAAAGACCACCGTGACCTTTTGCAATATTGTTAATCAACTCCTGAATCAATACTGTTTTACCAACTCCAGCACCACCGAACAATCCAATTTTACCTCCTTTTGCATAAGGCTCGATAAGATCGATTACTTTGATACCTGTAAATAAAACTTCAGAAGATGTAGATAAATCTTCAAATCTTGGTGCTTGACGGTGAATTGACATTCCGTTTTCACCTGTTTTTGGTAAATTTCCTAAACCATCAATTGCATCACCAATTACGTTAAACAAACGTCCGTAAACATCTGCACCGATTGGCATTTGAATTGGGTTTCCAGTAGAAACTACATCTGTACCTCTACTTAAACCATCTGTAGAATCCATAGAGATAGTACGTACGGTATCTTCTCCGATATGAGATTGTACTTCAAGTACAAGTAAAGTACCATCTTTCTTAGTGATTTCTAATGAATCATAAATTTTTGGTAATTCAGCATCTTTAGTGTTGAATACTACGTCAACTACTGGTCCGATGATTTGAGAAACTTTTCCTATTGCTTTTGACATTGCTTATGTATTTATTTAATAGCGTTTTAGAAATGAAAAAATGATGTCTTTTTTCAGAGTGCAAAGATAATTTTTCTAAATAGAAAATCAATAGCAAAAAGCTATTTTTTTATGCATTTTTTGATTTTTTTTCTATTTCAAGATTAAATCTTAGAGAAATCAATATTCAATAAACAAAAAACCACCAACCGAAGTTGATGGTTTTATATAAATTCAGTCTAAATCTTACAACACAGAAGGGAATAATATTCTGTAATCCCCAAAATCTACATCTTTAAAGTTTGAACCATATTTTAAGTTTATTGCTTGTAAAAATTTATTAGCAATCAAAGCATATCCTCTTGGACTTGGATGAACACCATCTAAAGAGAATCCACCTCCTGTTACAAAAGCAGAAGTTACTGTAAATCCACCATTGCTTATACCCGAACCAGCAACTTGAACTAAAGCAGCATTAGCATCAACAAATGCTAAACCTTTAGAAGTAGCTAGAGCTGCAATTGTTGCGTTATATGCATCTGTTGCAGTTTTTACTTCAGCAGTTTCTGTTGCTGTTAAGATTGCATTATCTTGCATTGGATAAGAAACACCTATTGTATTAAAAGGCGAAGGAGCTCCAGTTTGAGTGGTACCTATTATTCCTCTTGCAGTTAGTAAAACATAGTCTTTAGTAGCTACTGCATTACTAGCATGTCTTGCTTGACCATAAATACTTCCTAAGTAAGCTGCGGTAGTTGGTCCGACAGTAGGAGTAAGTGCTGCCGTTATTTGTGTAGAAATATTTATTAAACTTTCATCTCTAATTAAAAGTGGGTTTGCTTCAACTGTAGCTGCATTACCATCGTCAGCAACAAGTGTTACAAAACGAGTTGGTAAACCTGCACCAGTTAATGCTGAATTTATTCCTCCAAATAAAGCATTTAATTGGCCTGCGCTTGCAGCAGGTAATCCTGGAATTGGATTTGTTGGAACAGTAGTAAAGAATGGTACAGATGTTACATAAGGAATATTTGCAACTACACCTTTTGCTCCATTTGCAGTTAAATTAGTAACTAAAGTATTGTAAACACCCGCGAAAGCTGTTGGATCAGTGATATCATTAGCTCCATAAGCTGCAACATTTGGATTTCCTGTTTGATTTACTCCTGTACCACCTGAAGTTGCATAGCCTAAAACGTCATTATTTCCAATCCATAAAGAAAAGAAAGTAGGGTTTTGAGCTGTGGCATCATCGATTATTTTAGAAGTTGCAGAAGAAGAAAATCTAACATAATATGGATTAGCTTGACCAAGTGGAACTCCTGCTGGGTTTCCATAACCTGCAGCAAGTAAATGATAACTTTTTGCTCCTGGTACACCTAAATTATTAAAAGAGCCTGTCAATTTATTTGTTACCTCCGTTGAAGGTGTTCCTGCAACTGGCACTGGTGCTGCTCCATTGAAATACAACCTTGGCCCTTGAATTTGAGTTCCACCAAAAAGCAATCCACCAATGTTATCATTCATGTAAGGTATTTTAAATTCTCCACCACCTACTTGAGCAAACTGTTGTGCCAAAATGTTAGTATAAGATCCTTTTTGACCTTCAATAAATAAAGCATTATCACTATATCCAGCAGTCAAAGAATTTCCTAAAGAAACAAATTTAGAAAAATTGGCACTACCTGCAGTAAGAGGCAATCCGTCCGATGAATTTGGCACAGCTGTAACTTCATCATCATTATTACAAGCTATAAAGGTTAATGAAACCAAGAATAGCCATTTGAAATTTTTTATCATAATCTTATAGTATTATAAATTTTATTAAAAATAAATTATGGAGTTATTGTCCAAGAAGCAAAATATTGTTGACCTATTAGACCTGCTCCAAGAACTTGTTGGTATTCTTGACCACCAATATTAGCAGCACCAAGTTTAATTATAGACTTTAATTTTGGAATACTATAATTGATTTGTGCATCAATAACTGTTGCAGCATCAATCATTCCGTCAGCAAATGTAGATTCCCATTTGTACTCGTCATTCCATCTTGCGCTTAAATTGAAACCGAAGTTTTTGAATAATTTATCATTACTGATAGAACCTTTAACTCTGTGTTTAGGTGTGTTAAAACCTGCTTCAAAACTTGGGTCTAAAGATTGGTCAAAATCAAATTCAGCATAGTTATAATTTGCGCTGATTTCAAAATTTCTAGGCAATTTGTATGCAAGACCTGCTCCAAAACCTATCGATTTAATCTCGATATTAGTATTTGTATAAAGTTGGAATGCTCTAGTATTACCAGTAGATAATGCATCTACAGATTGAACTCCAGGATTTGTAGGTCCCAATAAAAGATTTGGTGCATCTTGAGCAGTTCCATAAGTTGGTGCAACAACTGTTATATTTCCAATAAAGTCATTGTAGATGTTATAGTAACCATTTAAATCATAAGATAATTTTTGAACTTGCCCTCTGTATCCTAATTCAAATGCTTTAACTGTTTCAGGTTTTACAAGTCCAACATTAGTTTTCTTTAATAAACCTGCAGCAGCAACTGGATTAGTTGGAGCTAAAGCAGCAAATTGCTGAGCTGAAGCAGCTGTATACGAGTTATAATAAGCGTTATTACCATTTATAGTTGTAGTGGTTCCGCCAACAAGAGCTTGACCTAATGGTGACGTAACTGGTAATGTTTCTGAATATCTTATTAAGTTATCAGGTGCAGATCCTAGTAATATTGCACTTCCTACGTTAAATCCGATGTATTGATCTTGAGTAGATGGATTACGGAAACCTGTTTGAAAAGAACCTCTAAAAGTATGTGCTTTTTGTGCACCCGCAGTATAAACTGCTGAAATTCTTGGTGAGAAATTACCATCAAAGTTTTTAGCTTTATCGTAACGAATAGAACCTGTTAATTTCAATCTGTCATCCATTAATTTCTTTTGAATTTGAGTATATGCTCCATATTCATTGTAGTTAATTTGGCTTGTATAATCCGTGTAGATTCTTCCAAAAGAGTTTAATTCATATAATCTGAATGAACCTCCAACTTGAATTTCTGCAAATTTCACTAAATCTTTAAAATTATAGTTTGCATCTGAGTGATACATGTACGAGTTATCAACTAATTTTGAACCTGTTAATACGTTAGGATCAGCAATTACTTTATTAAATGCGTTTTTAAATGCAGTTGTTCCAGGAATTAATCTACCAGTATCAGCAGTAGCTCTTGCAATAGCATGCGCTTGGTCTGGAGTAGCTCCGCCCAACAAAGTTGACGATATGTAAGCTCCAGCATATTGTCCGAACCATACATTATCCGCTTTCCATTGTCTGTTGATATTTAATCCTGTAAACAACATGTCGTAAGAATTTCCACCATCTTCTGTTGTGAAATAACCTCTAACGAAGAAATTTTTACCTTTCACCTCTAACTTGTGTTGTTGCATGAAGAAACCGTTCAAATAATATCTATTGGCACCTTGATAAACTGTATTACCAAAACCAAATTTACTTTGCCAAATAATTTCTGTATTATTTGCCCATGGTTTAAAGTGCAAAGAGAAATCAATCTTAGCATTTTGTACCTTATTATCTGTTAGGTCAACCTCATTATATCCTGTTCTACTTACATTATAATTAGGTAATACTGATGCTTGAGCAGGAGTAATAACTCCTAGTCCTACAAGTGCATTTCCAACACTTTTAATATTTGTAGTAGCCTCATCACCATAAACATTCATACCATTATAGTTATGGTAACTTCTGTCTAAACCGACATTGTTCACCAAATCTTTATCTCTGTAATCTGTAGCAAACCAATCTGTACCATTCATAAAAGTGAAATTGGCTTTTGCAGCAAAATGTTTAGTAAATGCATGAGCAACTCTTACTCCATAATCATAATACAAATTGCTTCCAGCTGCATTTTGATTTGTCATACCATACTTAGCATATGCTGTTACTCCTTGTTTATCAAAAGGACTTTGACTTGTCATAAATAAAATACCATTAAAAGCATTTGCTCCATATAATGCAGAAGATGCTCCAGGAAGTAATTCAACACTTTGAACATCAATTTCAGAAATACCAATAAGGTTTCCTAAAACGAAGTTTAGCAATGGTGATGAGTTATCCATACCATCAACTAATTGCATGAATCTTGTGTTAGCTACAGTAGCAAAACCTCTAGTATTGATAGATTTAAATGACATACTACTTGTATTCATTTGAACCTCTTTTAGATTTTCAAGACCATCATAGAAAGTAGGCGAAGCAGTTTTCTTGATGTCTTTTATTGTCATCCTTTCAATTGTAACTGGAGATTCTTTAATTCTCTCAGGAGCTCTAGAAGCAGCAACTACAATCTCATCCAATTGTGTGTCTTGATTTTCCATTTTAACCTCAACTTTTTGGGATGCTGAAGTAACTTCAATTTTTTGAGTCGCAAATCCGATGCTTGATACCTCAATTGTAAAAGGTAGTTTTTTGGTGACTTTGACAATAAACTTACCGTCTCCATCTGTAACAGTTCCTGATGACTCGCCAACAACTTTAACGTTTGCGCCAGGAATTGGTTCGTTTTTACTGTCTTTTACCGAACCTGAAATTGTGCTTTGAGCAAATGAAATGCTGCAAAAAAACAACGTCAACATAAAATAATAAATCTTCATTAGGTTTGATTTTTGTTGGTTTAAGTAGCCAAAATACAAATAATTTTTATATTATTAAAAAAAGTGAAGATTATTTTAATAATTGTCATTTTTTTTAACTCTTTTCGATTAATCCGCAATCAAAAATCTTTATGTTTTTATTAACTTATTGTGAATATTACCAAAAAAATAGTATGCGCACATAGTAAACAGCCTTCTTTCTTAAATTAATCATAAAAATGTTAAAACAAAAAAGCGAGAAAAATATTTTTCTCGCTTTTTTTATCAAATTCATATATTATTTATTCAACCGTTACCGATTTTGCTAAATTTCTTGGCTGATCAACATTACATCCTCTTAACACAGCAATATGGTACGATAAAAGTTGCAACGGAATTGTAGTTAAAAGTGGTGAAAGCGCATCTGAAGTTTCAGGAATTTCAATCACATGGTCTGCAAGACCTTTTACTTGAACATCACCTTTGGTTACAATGGCAATAATTTTTCCGCTTCTTGATTTGATTTCTTGAATATTACTTACCACTTTGTCGTAATGTCCTTGCTTAGGAGCAATAACAACTACTGGCATTTTTTCGTCAATTAATGCAATCGGTCCGTGTTTCATTTCTGCAGCTGGATAGCCTTCTGCATGAATGTAAGAAATCTCTTTTAACTTTAAAGCTCCTTCTAAAGCAACTGGGAAATTATATCCTCTACCCAAGTATAAACAATTGGGCGCATCTTTATAAATAGTAGCAATTTCTTTAGCAATGTCGTTTGTCGATGACAATGCTTCTGCAACCTTTTCTGGAATTACTTCTAATTCTTGTAAATATCTGTGGAAGTCTGAATTCGACATCGTTCCTTTAGCTTTAGCCAAACGAAGCGCAATCATTGTTAAAACTGTAATTTGAGTAGTAAACGCCTTTGTTGAAGCTACTCCAATTTCTGGTCCGGCATGAGTATAAGCACCGGCATGAGTTTCTCTTGAAATTGAAGAACCCACAACATTACAAACACCAAAAACAAAGGCTCCTTTTTCTTTAGCTAATTTGATTGCTGCTAATGTATCGGCCGTTTCTCCCGATTGAGATATTGCAATCACAACATCTTTATTGGTGATAATTGGGTTTCTGTATCGAAACTCTGAGGCATATTCTACTTCAACAGGAATTCTTGCAAATTCTTCAATAACATATTCGGCAACTAAACCTGCATGCCATGATGTTCCACATGCTATGATTAAAATTCTATCGGCATGAAGAAATTTTTCTAAATTATCTTCAATACCTGCCATTTGAATCAAACCACTATTTGCGTGAAGTCTTCCTCGGTAAGTGTCTTTAATCACATTTGGTTGCTCATAAATTTCTTTAAGCATAAAATGATCGTAACCACCTTTTTCTATCTGCTCTAAATTCATTTGCAATTCTTGAACGTAAGGATCTACCAAAGAATCGTCTTTGATTTTTCTTATTTTTAGTGGTTTGTGCAAACGCACAATAGCCATTTCTTCATCTTCTAAATAGATAGCGTTAGAAGTATATTCAATAAAAGGTGATGCATCAGAAGCTATAAAGAACTCCTCTTCACCAACTCCAATTGCTAATGGACTACCTAAACGAGCCACAACCATTTCATCTGGTTTTTTTTTATCAAAAACACAAATTGCATAAGCTCCAACAACTTGGTTTAAGGCAATTTGAACTGCTTTCCCAAGTTTTAAATTATCTTTTTTCTGAACATCCTCAATCAAATTAACTAAAACCTCAGTATCAGTATCCGATTTGAAAACATAGCCTCTTTTTATTAATTCTTTTTTTAATGGTTCATAGTTTTCTATAATCCCATTGTGAATTATTGCCAAGTCTCCAGAATTTGATAAATGTGGATGTGAATTTACATCATTAGGAACTCCATGTGTAGCCCAACGTGTGTGACCCATACCAATACTTCCGTTGGTTGTTATCTCTTTAGATGATTTTTCTTCTAAATCAGAAACCTTTCCTTTAGTTTTAGAAACTTTTAAATCTGTTCCGTCATAAAGCATAACTCCTGCACTATCATAGCCACGGTATTCTAATCGCTTTAATCCTTTTATAACAATAGGATATGCTTCTCGATATCCAATATAACCTACAATTCCACACATATTATTATAGTTATTTAGTTAGTCAGGTTTGGTATAATAAACTTCTAATTTTAATCTTTGTCCAACAGGAACACTTGGATTAGAACCAAATAAAATAGTGCCTAATGGATTTACAACCGACATTGCTGGTACAAACTTTGTCGTAACACCATCATTTGTAAATGGTGAAAATAAATTAACATTCAACGGATTGGTTATCGCTTCTGTAACCACTAATCCTAATTTTACATTAGTAGAATCTTTCAAAATTAAATTTCTAACATGATTAGTAATTTTAATTTTATAAGTAGTTCCTCTATCGCTTGTGTTTTTTTGAATAATTCCTCCATGAACATATTTGTTGTATTTTGAAGAATTACTTGTAGTTAAATCGGAGTAATAATCAATTAGAGGTCTTTTATTATTCAAATCATAAAGATAAATCCTATTTGGCTCTGGCGCTAAGGTTCCCATAGCAGTATTATCAATAGTAAAGGTTAAATTTGCTTCATTGACTAACCAATTTTTATCTTTTATATCTTGTAATTTTACTGCTCCAGTAGTTCCTGCAAACAAATCAATTACTGCCATAGAACCACCCATCCCATTTAGATATAGCTTATCATCTCCTGTAGTTGTATTAGGAGATGTTACTGGGTTTGACCAATCACTATTAATTAAGTTTACAGTATGTCCACCTAATTTAATTTGTAATGTTCTTCTAACGATTACTGGATCCGTATCCGATGTTTTGTCATGATAGACCATCATAATGTAACCATTTGCGAAATTTAATTTAGCTAATGAACCTTGATTTACTGATGAGGAAGCGTTATCTACTTTAAAATACAAACCTCTAAAATAGTTTTCAAAAATATTATTGTTATACAAAACTCCTGCTGGAGCATTTATAATTTTATTTTTAAAAAAAGCTTTATTCAAATTAAGAAACATTCCAGGAGCAAGACGTTCTTTTACTGTTCCCGAACCCAAAGGCACATTGTTTTTTAGTAATTTAATCTGTTTTTCACTAAACTTAAATTTACTGTTTTGAGAATTGTCAACTATTGTGTTATTGAAAACATTCGTATTATCATCATTTAACAATGCTCCAATATTTGAATCAAAATCACTTTGCTGATTAGAATAATAAATTTGAGGATCTTGAAAACCTGTTGAAGGGTCATTATCTCTCAAATAATAATTTGACTCATATACTTTCAAATCAATTTCACTTGTACCATGAATTGAATCTAACTCATAAGTGCTATCGCCTGTATTAGTATCGGTGCTCAAAAAAGTATTATAATAAGGTACATACAAATAAACTGAATCGACAACTATATTAGCAGGAGTGTCATAAAATTTTGGACTAGAAGTTACTAATTGTAATTGAGTAACAAGACTAGCTTTAGTTTTTCCAAAAACAGGATTATTGTAGTATCCCAAAGAGTTTACAGGCAAATCGCTTGTTCTAAAAACTCCTATATTTTGATTATATGCAACTACATCTATTGCTTCTTTGTTTAAACTGTAGTTGTCATTACCTACAATTTCCGAACCAAGTTCATTAAAATCTTTATCGCAAGACGCGAAAAAAATAATTGATAATCCGATAATAAATGTTTTGAATAAGAAATTAAATTTCATGTTTTGTAAATTATATTATAACATCTTTTTATAAAAAGAAGTGTAAGCTTCAGCAAATCCTTCTTTGGGAGCGAAAGGTAAAAAAGGTTTGCCTGAAGATTCTATAAATTTTGTTAAACTTGGTGAAAGATTTTCAGAGGCAATAATTACTGCGTCTGAGTGAGTTATAGAAGCTTTTATAAGATTTTCATAATTAGGAATTTCTAAATCTGCAATTGCTTCATCTGGAACTCCATCAAATTTAATCTTATTTATCATTTCTACATCTAAATTTCCATCAAATGATTGGCTATAAACTGAACTTACAATTTTGGTTTCAGAAAATAATGCTTCGTCTTTGTAAAAATGTTTCATATAAACAGGAAGCATTGAAGCCATCCAACCATGAACATGAATAATATCAGGAACCCAATTTAATTTCTTAACGGTTTCTACAACGCCTTTTGCAAAGAAAATTGCTCGCTCATCGTTATCTGGATATAGAATTCCATCTTCATCAGAAAAAGTCGCTTTTCTTTTAAAGTATTCGTCATTATCTATAAAATAAACTTGAATTCTTTCTTTAGGTATTGATGCTACTTTGATAATTAAAGGCATATCGACATCATTTACGACTAAATTCATCCCAGAAAGACGAATTACTTCGTGCAATTGGTGTCTTCTTTCATTTATATTTCCATATCTAGGCATGAAAATTCTGATTTGTCCGCCTTGATCATTAATCATTTTTGGCACGTCATACGACATTAGAGAAACTTCATTCTCTGCTAAATAAGGCACCACTTCAGATGATACATATAATATCCTCTTATCTTCCATTATGTTATGTATGTATTTATTGGCAATAAAAAACATGCAAAATTACAAAAATTTATGCAGATAATTACTAAAGTAGTAAGTTTGTACCCTATTTAATAAAAAAACATATGCATATTTTCAGTAAAAAGGTAGATTTAGCCAATCACCTGAAAGAGAATAACCTCGATAAATCAACAGTAGGATTTGTACCAACTATGGGAGCATTACACGCAGGACATCTTTCACTGCTTAAAAAATCTATTGAAAATAATGCCACAACGATAATAAGTATTTTTGTAAATCCAACGCAATTTAACAATCCAGAAGATTTAAAAAAATATCCTAGAACATTAGAAAGTGATGTAGAAAAAATTAAAACAATTTCTGAAAAAATTATCGTTTATGCTCCAACTGTTGAAGATATTTATGAAGGAAATACAAAATCTGAACATTACAATTTTGATGAATTAGAAAATCAAATGGAAGGTAAATTTCGTCCAGGACATTTTGACGGAGTTGGAACGGTTGTAAAAAGATTATTTGAAATTGTAAATCCAACTAACGCTTATTTTGGTGAAAAAGATTTTCAGCAACTACAAATTGTAAAAAAACTAGTTGAAAAAGAAAAACTTTCAGTAACTATAATTGGATGCCCTATTTTTAGAGAGCAAAACGGATTAGCGATGAGTTCTCGAAATGAACGCCTTTCTGAAAACGAGAAAAAGGAAGCTTCAATTATATTTAAAACTTTAAATAAAGCTAAAAATCTTTTTGGCACGAAATCTGCTAAAGAGGTTGCTGAATATGTTATCAAAACTTTTTCAAACCATCCAATATTTGAGTTGGAATATTTTGAAATTGCAGATGAAGCTAGCCTATTAACTTGTAAAAGAAAAAACAAAAAGAAAAAATACAGGGCTTTTATTGCAGTTTTTGTTAACAAAATAAGATTGATAGATACTATTTCACTAAATTAATTTAACTTTGCCCCATGCAAATTCAAGTTGTAAAATCAAAAATTCATCGCGTCAAAGTAACTGGCGCAGATTTAAACTATATCGGTAGCATTACTATCGATGAAGCTTTAATGGATGCCTCAAACTTAATTGAAGGCGAAAAAGTTTCTATTGTTAATATCAATAATGGAGAGCGTTTTGAAACTTACGCTATTAAAGGCGCAAGAAATTCTGGCGAAATCACTTTGAATGGTCCTGCTGCAAGAAAAGTACATGCTGGCGATATTATTATCATTATTTCTTATGCTACTTTAGATTTTGAAGAAGCAAAAACGTTCAAACCATGGCTTGTTTTCCCAAATGAAAACGATAACACTTTGAAATAATCTTTTGAAAAATCAGATAAGTAAATGGTTGTCAATCTTAATCCCTATACTTTTAGGTATAGGAATAATTGTTTATCAATATACAAAATTTACTGATGACCAAATCAATGAAATAGTTGGTTACTTCAAAAATGCAGATTACTTTTATGTGACACTTGCTCTATTTGTTGGCTTCACAGGAAATGCTATAAGGGCTTACAGATGGAAATATATGTTAGATCATTTAGGATATGATTCTTCTTTCCAAAATAATTTCATGGCAGTAAATATTGGTTACTTACTAAACTTGACCGTCCCAAAATCTGGAGAAATTTCAAGAGCTTTAATTGTAAAAAAATACAATAACATCCCTTTCGATAAAGGATTTGGAACCATTGTAGCCGAAAGATTAATCGATATGATTTTTCTATTATTCTTTATGTTACTATCGGTTATTCTGCAGTTTAAAATAGTAAAAGCCTTTATTTTAGATAAAATTCCGTTACAACTAATGACACTTTTAGCCATTTTTGGAATACTATTTTTAATTGTTTTTATTCTTATTTACAGGTACTCAAAATTAAAAATAGTAGCTGTTTTTAAAGAAAAAATTTCAGGATTGAAAGAAGGATTGTTGAGTATTATCCACATGAAAGAAAAATGGAAGTACTTCTTTCAAACAATCTTAATTTGGATATCTTATTTAATCACCTATTATATAGCTACTAAAGTAATTCCTGAAACGTCAACTCTAACATTTGAAGCCATTATAACTTGTTTTGTTGTAGGTAGTATCGCTATCGCGTTTACCAATAGTGGCTTTGGTGCTTATCCGTTTCTAACATCTAAAGTACTCTTGTTTTATGCTATTGCAGAACCAGCAGGAACAGCATTCGGTTGGATTATTTGGACCTCTCAAATGCTATTAGTTTTGCTTTTGGGATTGTTATCATTTTTACTACTACCTATCTTAAATAGAAAATAATTTATTATATTGCTTGTTTTTTAAAACTTTCTTTAAGTCAATCAAAACAACCAAAATATGAAAAAATTTATTTTACTTTTCTTGATGACTCTTAGCTTTAGTAGTTTTGGTCAAAAATTAAAAGATAGCATCCTTTCAAAAAAATTAGATACTTACAGGCATTTAACAATATCGCTTCCTCCTTCATACGATAGAGAGACTAAGAAAGTCTATCCATTACTTTTTTTATTGGATGGTGATTATTTATTTGATCCTTTTCAAGGCGCCTTAAGCTATGGTAATTATTGGGATGATTTGCCTGAGGTAATCATTGTAGGCTTAGCTCAAAATAGAGAAAACGAGCGTGATTCAGATTGTACATTTGACGAAAGCACTGGTTTACCTGAAGGAAAAGGTGAAAGTTTTTTTGAGTTTATTGGTGGTGAACTTATACCATTTCTTCAAAATAAATATAGAATTTCTCCTTTCAAAATAATTGCTGGTCACGATGTAACTGCTGGTTATATGAACTTATTTCTATACAAAGACAATCCTTTATTCAATGCTTACATATCATTAAGTCCAGAACTTGCTACTGAAATGGAGGTAAGAGTTGCCGAAAGATTAGGAACTTTCAAACAAAATATATTCTATTATCAGTCCTCTGCCGATGGAGATATCAAAAAAATGAGAACAAAAATAGCTACTTTAGATGAAAATATTAAAGCTGTTAACAATCCCAATTTAAATTATAAATATGAGGATTTTAAAGGCGCTTCTCATTATTCTTTAGTACTTTACTCAATTCCAAGTGCTCTTTATCAGTTCTTTGCTTCATATCAGCCAATTTCAACTTCTGAATTTCAAGAAAAAATTGTCAAATTAGAATCAGGATATGTTGATTATCTAAAAAGCAAATACGAGGTTTTAGAAAAAGCTTTAGGAATTAAAATGCCAATACGTCTTAATGATTTCAAAGCAATTGAAGCAGCAATTCTTAAAAACAAAGCCTACAATGAATTTGAATTATTAGCACAGCTTTCCAAAAAAATGTATCCAAAATCAATGCTTGGAGATTACCATATGGCTATGTATTATGAAAATACTGGCGATATTAAAAATGCTGTGAGATACTACCAAAATGGTTTTCAAATGCAAGAAATTGGTGATTTAACCAAAGACATGATGCTTGGTAAAGCAGATGAATTAAGAGTTCAAATTAAAAAGAAATAAATCTGAAATGTATTCAGAACAAGCAATACTAATATAAATGGCCAAAATCAAAACTTCTTTTTTCTGTCAAAATTGTGGTTCGCAATATGCTAAATGGCAAGGACAATGTAACGCGTGTAAAGAATGGAATACTATTGTTGAAGAAGTAATTCAAAAAGAAGAGAAATCAAGTTGGAAGCCAACATCTGAAGTTAAAAAAGCTCCAAAACCATTAAAAGTAACCGAAATTGATTCGTCTGAAGAAGTTCGAATGAATACACTTGATGGCGAATTAAATCGAGTTCTTGGTGGTGGAATTGTGCCAGGTTCTTTGATTCTTCTTGGTGGCGAACCTGGAATTGGAAAAAGTACTTTGTTACTTCAAATATCCTTAAAATTACCTTATAAAACCTTGTACGTTTCTGGAGAAGAAAGTCAGAAGCAGATAAAAATGCGTGCCGAAAGAATTACTCCAAATGGAGATAATTGCTATATCTTAACAGAAACTAAAACCCAAAATATCTTTCGTCAAATTCAAGAAATTGAACCCGAAATTGTAATTATAGATTCCATACAAACGCTACATACTGATTATATTGAATCAACCGCAGGAAGCATTTCTCAAGTTAGAGAATGTACTGCCGAACTTATAAAATTTGCAAAAGAAACGAACGTTCCAGTAATTTTAATTGGACATATTACAAAAGATGGAACTATCGCTGGACCAAAGATATTGGAACACATGGTCGATACTGTTTTGCAATTTGAAGGCGACAGAAATCACGTTTACCGAATTTTACGCAGTTTAAAAAATCGATTTGGTTCCACAGCCGAACTCGGAATTTATGAAATGCAAGGTTCCGGATTGAGAGAAGTTTCTAATCCATCAGAAATATTGCTTTCGCATCGTGAAGAAGAACTTTCTGGAACAGCCATTGCCTCAACACTTGAAGGAATGCGGCCGTTGATGATTGAAATTCAAGCACTGGTTTCAACAGCAGTTTATGGAACGCCTCAAAGAAGCACAACTGGTTATAATGCCAAAAGACTAAACATGCTTTTAGCAGTTTTAGAAAAACGCGCCGGTTTCAGACTAGGAACAAAAGATGTTTTTTTGAACGTTACTGGAGGAATATCGGTTGATGATCCAGCAATTGATTTGGCGGTTGTAGCTTCAATACTTTCGTCAAATGAAGATATCGCCGTTGGAAAAGACGTTTGCTTTGCTGGCGAAGTTGGTCTTTCGGGTGAAATTCGTCCTGTAAACAGAGTAGAACAACGCATTCAAGAAGCAGAAAAACTTGGTTTTGCAACTATTTTTGTTTCCAAATACAATAAACTTTCTACAAAATTCCCTGGAATAAAAGTAATTTTAGTATCTAAAATTGAAGAAGTTGTAGAACATTTGTTTGGATAATAATTTGGTTATCAATTACGTTATCTGAAAAACCAAACCATGAAACCAAAATTTATTTTCCCAATCTTAGCTATTTTCTTACTAATTTCTTGTTCAGAAAAAACAGATTATAAAAAATTTATCAAGCTTCCTGAAGACCACAGATGGATAAAATCAGATTCCAAAATTTTTGAATTTACCATTGACGATGATACAAAGTTATATGATGTTACCTTTGAGTTTAGTCATATTTATGATTATCAATTTGCAAGTGTTCCCATAAAAATTGATGTTAAAAATCCATCAGGTGAAGAAGAATTTCACAACATTGATTTCAACATAAAAGACAGTAAAGGCAAACCATTAGCCGATTGTGGTGGCGATATTTGTGATATGTCAATGAATGTTATTGAAAAAACCAAACTCCTAAAAGGAAAATATCAAATAAAAGTAGGTCACGATTTTGATGGACCTTACCTTCCGAATGTTATTGGAGTAGGAATTAAAGTAACACAATCGAAATAATTTGCATTGCTTCCCAACCTTTTCATAAAAGTAGTACTCTTTATATTTATAACTAATTACTAAATTTTATGAAAATGAAATTTTCATTAGAAATAAAAACACCTTGCAGTGAAAACTTCGATAAAATGATTCCAAATTCGAATGGTTCATTTTGTAATTCTTGTGCTAAAAATGTAATCGATTTAAGTACAAAAACCAATTCGGAAGTAGCAAGATTTATAGCTGAAAATAAAAACAAAAGCATTTGTGCCCGATTGAAAAATTCACAACTTGAAGAAGAATTTGAAATAAACGAAATTTCTAAAAGCAATAATTTTAAATATGCTGTTGCAGTTGCTGCATCAGTTTTATTAACTTCTAATGTTATTGGTCAAGAAAAAGAACCTGTGAGAACAGAACTTGGATGTGTAAAATCAAATCCACATGTTGTTGGCAAAATTGCTTATCAAGAAGGCAAATTGGTTTCCTTTATTTTGAGTGGTAAAGTTTTAGAAAAATCAACTAAAAAACCTTTATCAAATAAGAAATATCCTGAGCTTACCATTTTTGTTTCTGGTTCGAATGTTTCTGTTAAAGTAGATCCAAAAACAGGCGCTTATTCTATTCCATTGCTTTTGGATAAAAAGACTTCTGAACTATTTGTTACAATAAACTCAAGTGATTCAAGTTATTCTAAAAGTATGAAAATTGATTTATCAAAAATAAGAAATAATAGTTTAATTTTAAACCTGTCAATTGATTCAGAAACCGAAATGGAGCGTTATCAAATTATGGGCGGTTTGGGCGTGAATTATATTGACAATAAAAAAATGAAAAACTCATAAAATGAAAAAAGCACTGTTACTCACTTTACTAATTTCGGCAATTTCTTTTGCTCAAAAGCCTATTTTTACTTCGGCAAAAGTAAAATCGGCGACCGTTTATTTTAACGCTGCCGAACTGCAACAAACTACAACCGTAAATCTTCCTTTGGGAACAAGCGAAATTGTAATTAAAAATGTAGCCGATTATTTGAATGAAAACACCATTCAAATTGGCGCGCCAAGTTCGGTGACGGTTTTGTCGGTGCAATTCACTCAAAATTATATTTCAGAATATGAAATTGACGAAAGCAATCCTGCGATAAAAAAAGTGCGTGATAGTATTACTTTGGTTCAAAAGGAGATTAAGAAAATTCAAATTGAAACCTATTCACATCAACAAACAATTGGTTTATTAGACAATAATCAAACGGTTGCTGGAGCCAATTCGGGATTAAGTGTAACCGAATTAATAAAATTAGTAGATTATTATAAAGCCAAAAGAACAGAATTAGACAATGCTGTAGTTTCATTGCAAGAAAAAGAAGCAAAGTGGAACTTAAAACTCAAAGCATTAAACGATAAACTCGAAATAAATACTAAAAAAGAAGAAAAATCATCTCAAGGAAAATTGGTACTTCAAGTAATGAACGAAATTGCAGGAAACGTAAATCTTGACATCAACTACATCACCAATTCCGCAACATGGAATCCGTTTTATGATTTACGTGTGGATAATGTAAAAGATCCAATCAACATGATGTATAAAGCACAAGTAACCCAAAATTCTGGTATTGATTGGAAAAAAGTGAAACTAACTTTATCTAGCGGAAATCCAAATCAAAATAATCAAGCTCCGATATTGAGTTCTTGGTTTTTGAGATATGGAAATCCATACGATAAATATATGTATGAAAACAAATATAGTGTGACTAATCAGTTACAAGTAAGAGCAGCTGGTATAAAAGTTGGAGAAGATTTAAGTTTGAAATTTAGGGATACAACAGCAAGCTATGGAATTGACGAATTTAATGACAATTCTATATCAAATTACACTTCCATCAACGAAAACCAACTAATCGTTTCTTTCGATATTGACATTCCTTATGACATTTTATCTAATGGAAAAGCACATTCTGTAGCGTTGAAAGAAATTAAATTAC
The DNA here is from genome assembly GCF_039539165.1 of Flavobacterium chungnamense. NCBI lineage: Bacteria > Pseudomonadati > Bacteroidota > Flavobacteriia > Flavobacteriales > Flavobacteriaceae > Flavobacterium > Flavobacterium chungnamense. The sequence goes on along the minus strand of NZ_BAABCS010000009.1, from coordinate 86,523 downwards.
CTGCAACTTACAAATATTATGCTGCACCAAGAGTAGATAAAGAAGCCTTTTTATTGGCAGAAATTAATGATTATTCTAAATACAATTTATTGCCTGGCGAAGCTAATATCATCTTTGAAGGTTTGTATGTGGGCAAAACAACTATCAATCCAAATCAAACGGCCGATACTTTAAATTTAAGTATGGGAAGAGATAAAAAAATCAACATCAAACGCGAAAAAGTAGTTGACAAAAGCGGTACTAAATTTTTATCATCCTACAAAGAGCAAACGTTTACCTATGATTTAACAGTTAGAAACAACAAAAAAGAAGAAATTTTCATGCTGCTGAAAGATCAATATCCGTTGAGTACAGATAAAGAAGTTACAATAGAATTATTGGAAGACGGAAAAGCAAAAGTAAACACCGAAACCGGAATTCTAACATGGGAACTGAAACTCGCACCAAACGAAACCAAGAAAATCAGAATCAGTTATAAAGTGAAATATCCAAAGGATAAAGTAATCGATAATTTATAAGCATAACTAACTCAAGCAGAGGAAAAGCGTAAAGAATTTAAAACTCTTTGCGCTTTTTTGTTTTTGTAAATCACTATGAATGAAATACTTTAGAAAAATTTTATTAAATTTACGATTGCTAAACTAATAATTATGAAAAAGATTTTACTTTTAGGTATTATAGTATTGTCCTTTTTGGGGCATTCACAAACTATTGCGCTACAATCATTTGCAACAGGTTTTAATAGTCTGGTAGAAATTGCAAATGCAGGCGATTCGCGATTATTTGTTGTACAACAAGGAGGATTAATTCGAATTTTAAATTCAAATGGTACTGTAAACGCAACACCTTTTCTAAATCTGTCTACCATTATTAGTTCAGGTGGAGAAAGAGGATTATTAGGTTTAGCATTTCATCCGAACTATACTACAAATGGTTTTTTCTTTGTTAATTACACCAACACCTCAGGAAATACAGTAATTGCAAGATATAGTGTAAGTGCAAATCCAAATATTGCCAATACAACAGGAACTATTTTGATGACAATCACACAACCATTTACGAACCACAATGGCGGAAGCATAAAATTTGGACCAGATGGTTATTTATACATCGGAATGGGTGACGGCGGAAGTGGCGGTGATCCTGGAAATAGAGCTCAAAACATCAATGAAAATTTAGGTAAGATGCTTCGAATTGATGTGAATTCAACCGTTGCTCCTTTTTATACAAGTCCTTCAACAAATCCTTATATTGGTGTTGCTGGAAATGACGAAATTTGGGCTAGAGGATTACGAAATCCATGGAAATTTTCATTCAACAGATTAAATGGCGATTTATGGATTGCAGATGTAGGACAAAATGCTTTTGAAGAACTAAATAAGATAGCAAGTCCGTTACCTAATACTGGGTTGAATTTTGGTTGGAAATGTTATGAAGGAAATGCAACCTACAATACAACTGGATGTAATCCTGCCAATACAATGACATTTCCTTTTTATCAATATCCTTTATACAGCAATGGTACTTGTTCTATAACTGGAGGATATGTTTATACAGGATCAACTTATCCAAACTTACAAAACAAATATGTTTTTAGTGATTATTGTGATAATAGAATTAGAACTATTGACAATAATGGAATTGTATCCACTTCAGTTGTTTTTCCAAATAATGATTTTGTAACTTTTGGTGAAGATTATCTTGGTGAATTATACATCGCTGGAATTTCGTCTGGAACAATTTATAAAATAATTGATACTTCATTAAGCAATTCAGAGTTTGATAAAATGGGATTTTCTTTGTATCCAAATCCGGCAAAAGAATCGTTTACAATTAAAAGTTCTGATGAAAATTTAGCAACAAAAATCGATTTATTTGACCTTACAGGAAAATTACTTTTGACAAAAAAATTAGAAAATAATCCTGAAAATACTATTGCCACAACTTCACTTTCTAAAGGAATGTATTTGGTTACTTTAGAAACTAAAAATGGAACGAGTTATACTACAAAACTGATTATAGAATAATATGCTCAAACCATTTATCGTAACAACAATTACATCAAACGAAAACGGAATTTCTGTTTTTACTGAAACTGATTTTGAAGTGAATCAACGTGGAGGAATGTTCTTAACCGAACAAATTGCTTCCAAGAATTTCAGAATTAGGAAAAGTGATGTGGGTTACGAAACGGATTTTCATTTAAGTGGTGACCCAACTTTAATAATTATGTTAAAAGGTACTTTGAAAATTGAATTGCAAAATGGTGAATTAAAAACATTTTCTGCAGGAAATTCATTCATTGCAAAAGACAATTTACCTGAAAATGTACTTTTCGACAACAAAATTCACGGACACAAAGCAAGTGTAATTGGTAATGAAACGCTAGAAGCAATTCATATTAAGTTGTAATCAAACTGAACACTGAACACTGATCACTGAATACTGAATCAAGGTGCTGGATTAGGATGAATCTCTTGAATTCTTTCAATTTCAGATAAAATTTCTTCAGATAAAACTACTTCGAACGCATCAATGTTTTCCTTTAATTGTTCCAATGATGTTGCTCCGATAATCGTTGACATCACTAAGCGCTGTTGGTTTACAAAAGACAATGCCATTTGAGTAATTGTTAACCCATTTGCTTCTGCTAAATCTTTGTATAATTTTGTTGCTTTAAAGCAATTTTCGTTGTTATATCTAGTAAAATTTGGAAACAATTTCAAACGAGAATTTTCAGGAAAACCATTCAAATATTTACCTGATAAAAATCCGAATGCCAATGGAGAATACGCTAATAATCCAACATTTTCACGCATACAAATTTCAGAAAGTCCAACTTCAAAAAGACGATTCAACAAAGAATACGGATTTTGAATGGTTGCAATTCTTGGTAAATTATGCTTTTCGCTTTCGTTTAAAAACTTCATCACACCATATGGATTTTCGTTAGAAACGCCAATATGTTTTATTTTTCCTTCTTTGATTAATCCATCATAAACCGATAAAACTTCAAAGAAGTTGTCTTGCCATTTGTTATCCAATTCGGTAACACCGCGTTTTCCAAACATATTCATTACTCGTTCTGGCCAATGCATTTGATACAAATCGATGTAATCCGTTTGAAGATTTTTCAAACTCAATTCTACCGCTTCGTGAATGCTTTTTTTAGAAAAATCTAATGGTTGGCGAATGTATTCCATGCCCCGATTTGGTCCTGCAATTTTAGTTGCTACAACCAATTTTTCTCTCTCAGAAGCGCCAATTTTATGCAACCAACTTCCTATATGACGTTCTGTACTTCCAAAGATTTCGGCATTTCCACCAATGGGATACATCTCTGCAGTATCAAGAAAATTTATTCCTCTTTCAATAGCATAATCCAATTGTGAATGTGCTTCGTCTTCAGAATTTTGATTACCAAAAGTCATCGTACCTAAACAGATTTTACTAATTTTTATATCAGAATTTGGAAGTGTAGTATATTTCATGTTGACGGATTGAATTTAGAAATGCAAAAATACATTTTCAAAAATGATTTTGGATACTAACGTTTGTTAAACAATATAAAAAAAGAGCCGATTTAAAATCGACTCTTTCAAAAACAATATTATTTCCATCCACCACCAAGATTTCTATATACTCGAACAGTAGCATTTAGTTGTTCTTTCTTAGTTTCAATCAATTCTAGTTTAGACTCAAGTGCATCGCGTTGTGTCATTAAAACTTCAAAATAGTCAACACGAGCCGATTTAAACAAATCATTAGAAACATCAATTGATTTGTTTAAGGCATCAACTTGTTTTGATTTTAAGTTATAACTATTTTCTAAATTGCTAATTTTTGACAACTGCGTAGCAACTTCCAAATAAGCATTTAAGATTGTTCGCTCATAGTTGTACAACGCTTGAAGCTGACGCGCATTTGCATTTTTATATTCTGCTTTTATGGCGTTTCTATTAATTAAAGGTGCAGCCAAATCTCCTGCTAAAGAATACAATAATGATTCTGGAAGCGTAAATAAATACGATGGTTTAAAAGCCTTCAATCCATAAGATGCTGAAATGTCTAGCGATGGATAAAACTCAGCATGAGCTGATTTTACATCCAACTTAGCTGCTGCAAGTTCTAGTTCTGCTTGTTTAATATCGGGACGGTTTGCCAATAATTGTGATGGAATTCCAAAAGTTACATTGTTAGGCATCAGACTTAAAAAATTGGTTTTATCTCTAGGGATTTCCTGCGGATAACGACCTAATAAAAAGTTGATTGTGTTTTCAGTTTCTTTAATTCTTTGCAAAATTTCAAACTCCATGCTTTTGGACGAATATACTTCAGCTTGAAATTTTTGTACTGCCAATTCAGTTGCTCTAGCGGCTTCTTTTTGAACTTTTACAATTTCTAAAGCATTGGTTTGCAAATTGATATTTTGTCTAACAATTTCCAACTGACTGTCTAGAGAAATTAATTCGTAATACGAATCGGCAACCTCAGCAACAAGATTAGTAATTACAAAGTTTTTGCCCTCAACAGTTGCTAAATATCTACTAACTGCGGCTTTCTTAGAATTGCGTAGTTTTTTCCAAATATCAACTTCCCAATGCGCATAGGCAGCCAAAGTATAATCTTGTAATGGATCTGGAAATTCCTTTCCTGGCATAATTTCGGTAGAAGCATCACCAGCACCTTGACTTGTGTAACGTCCTACTTTTTCTACTCCAGCACCAGCTTTTACTCCAACCATTGGCAATAAAGCGCCTTTTTTTACTCGAATATCATTTCTTGCAATTTCAATTTCTTGCAAAGTAATCAGCAACTCTTGATTATTTTTTAAAGCGACATCTATCAAATCTGAAAGATTTTTATCCTTATAGAAATTTTTCCAAGGCGCACTTGCAATAGTATTGGTGTCCTTGCTGCTTACAAAAGATTCCGGAATTGCCTGACTTGCTTTTATAGGCTCAATTGCTGGTGCCTTGCAGCTTACTACCACCAAAACTAAGCTTAGTAGTAGTATATAATTAAAGTTTTTTAATTTCATTGTGGTCAATTTCTTCTGTTAATGGATTTTCTTCTTCTTTTTTAACCAGTTTGATTCGCTCGGCAATCCTAGCGAATATGTAGTATAATCCAGGAATTAATAGTACTCCGCAAACTGTTCCTATAAGCATTCCTCCTGCTGCTGCAGTACCAATGGTTCGGTTTCCAATTTTTCCAGGACCAGTTGCAAATGCAAGTGGAAGTAATCCAGCTATAAAAGCGAAAGAAGTCATCAAAATTGGACGTAACCTTGCTTTAGATCCTTCCATTGCGGCTTCAATAACCGATTTTCCTGCCGCATGTCGTTGTACAGCAAATTCAACAATAAGAACTGCGTTTTTACCCAGCAAACCAATAAGCATTACCATGGCAACTTGAGCATAAATATTGTTTTCTAATCCTGTAAATTTCAGCAACAAGAACGCTCCAAAAATACCTGCTGGTAAAGAAAGAATCACTGATAATGGTAAAATAAAACTTTCATATTGCGCTGCTAAAACCAAGTATACAAATCCTAAACAAATCAAGAATACCCATATTGCCTGATTTCCTTGCGCTACTTCATCGGCAGAAATACCAGCCCAATCAATATCGTATCCTCTAGGTAATTTTTTGGCAGCGACTTCTTGAATAACTTTAATAGCAGTACCTGAACTATAACCTGCAGCTGCTCCACCAGAAATTTCAGTAGATGTATACATGTTATGTCTAGTTATTTCTGAAAGTCCGTATACTTTTTCTAGTCGCATAAATGCTGAAAAAGGCACCATTTCATCACGATTATTTTTCACATAAAGTTTCAAAATATCATCTGGTTGAGCGCGATATTCTGGAGCTGCTTGAACAATTACTTTGTAATTAATTCCGTATTTAATAAAACTAATTTCGTAATTACTTCCAACAAGAGTTGATAACGTAGTCATTGCATTTTCAATAGAAACTCCTTTTTGCTGTGCAATATCATTATCGACTTTCATCATATATTGCGGAAAACTTGCACTAAAAAAGCTAAAGACATTAGATAATTCAGGACGTTTGCTTAATTCTTCTACAAATTCTTTATTGACGGCTTCTAATTTTTTAAAATCACTTGTTCCTGTTTTATCTAATAAACGAAGTTCAAATCCTCCTGCAGCTCCATAACCTGGCACAGCTGGCGGTTGAAAAAATTCAATATTAGCTCCTGGAATTTCTTTAGATTTTTCTTCTAATTCTTTCATTATTTGTTGAACGGATTCTTTTCTGTCATTCCAATCTTCAAGATTTATTAGACAAGTTCCTGCATTCGCACCAGTACCCTCTGTTAGAATTTCATATCCTGCAAGTGATGATACCGATTTTACACCTTCAATTTTCTCTGCTTCTTGTTGCAATTTCTCAGCAATATTATTTGTTCGTTCTAATGATGATCCTGGCGGAGTTTGAATAATAGCATAAAACATTCCTTGATCTTCATTTGGAATAAATCCAGAAGGAACTGTGCTACTAACTAGCCATGTTCCGGCACAAAATGCTAAAAGTGCAATAACAGTAATTGCTCTTCGGTTTATAATTTTACTTAATACATTTTCATATTTACCTTGTACTAAGTTAAACTTGTTGTTAAAACCATCAATAAATATATTTACTGGTGTTCTCTTTTTGGGTTTGCCATGATTATTTTTCAACATCATAGCACAAAGTGCTGGCGTTAATGTTAAAGCAACCACTCCTGAAAGTATGATTGCTGTTGCCATAGTAATTGAAAATTGTCTGTAAAAAACTCCAACTGGACCAGACATAAACGCAACCGGAATGAATACCGCAGCCATCAAGAATGTAATTGCTATAATCGCTCCTGCAATTTCATGCATAGCTTTTTTAGTAGCTTTCAAAGGTGATAAATGCTCTTCCTCCATCTTAGCGTGGACGGCTTCAATAACTACGATGGCATCATCGACGACGACTCCAATTGCTAAAACTAAAGCGAAAAGTGTAATTAGATTCAATGAAATATCAAAGAACGACATGAAGGCGAACGTCCCAACCAAAGAAACTGGAACTGCAATTGCTGGAATAACCGTTGATCGCCAATCACCAAGAAATAGGAATACTACTAAACCTACCAAAATGAACGCTTCAATTAAAGTATGAATTACTTTTTCGATTGAAGCATCTAAGAATTTTGAAACGTCATACGAGATTTCGTAATCCATTCCTTTTGGGAATTTTTGCTTAATTTTTTCTAGTTTGGCTTTTACATCTTTAATAACCTGATTGGCATTACTACCAAAAGATTGTTTTAACACAATTGCTGCAGATGGTTTGCCATTTAAGTTCGAATAGATATCATACATTGCACTACCAAATTCAATTTTGGCTATATCCTTCAATCGCAAAAGTTCTCCGTTACTATTGGATCGTACTACAATGTTTTCATATTGTTCCTTGGATGTAAAACGTCCAGAATATTTTAATACATATTCAAATGCTTGCGATCTTTTTCCAGAAGCTTCTCCAGTTTTACCAGGCGATGCTTCTAAACTTTGACTTGATAAAGCTTCCATAACTTCTTCTGAAGAAATTTTGTAAGCTAACATTCGATCGGGTTTTAGCCAAATACGCATGGCATATTCACGTGTTCCTAAAATATCTCCAGAACCAACACCATTTACTCTTTTCAATTCTGACAATACATTGATGTCGGCATAATTGTAAAGAAACTTCATGTCGGTATTTTTATCTGTACTAAAAAGATTTACATACATCAACATACTCGGTACTTCACGAGTGATTTTTACACCTTCTCGAACAACCAATGGAGGTAATTTATTGGTAACTGAAGCTACACGATTTTGCACATTAATTGCAGCCTGATTTGGATCGGTGCCTAAATTAAACACAAGTTGAATACTGGCTTCTCCGTCGTTTCCAGCATCAGAGGTCATGTATTTCATTCCGGGAACGCCATTTAAAGCTCTTTCTAACGGAATAATTACAGACTTTATCATTAATTCTCCATTAGATCCAGGGTAATCTACTTTTACATTTACCATTGGTGGAGAAATGGTTGGGAATTGTGTAATTGGTAAATTTAATACCGATAGAACTCCTAAAAAGACAATTATCAATGAAATTACTATTGACAATACTGGTCTTTGTATAAATTTATTAAACATTTATTTATTTATTTTATGATTAAACAACATTTGAATTAGAAATTTACTCTGCTTTTAATCGTAAATTATTGATGACTTCTTTTGGTGAAACATAGTCATACTTAATTTTTTCATCGTCTTTTACTTTCTGAACGCCTTCTAATAGAATTTTATCATTGGCTGTTAGACCACTTGCAATAACATATAAATCGGGTATTTCTCCAGTAACAGTAATTTCTTTTGACTCTAAAACATTGTTTTTATTTACTATGAAAACGTACTTTTTATCTTGAATTTCAAAAGTTGCTTTTTGAGGAATTACGATAGCATTTTTTAAAGGAATAACCATTTGAATTGATCCTGTTTCACCGTGCTTTAATAATTTATTTGGATTTGGGAATCGCGCTCTAAAAGCAATATTTCCGGTTTCACTGTCAAATTCACTTTCTATTACTTCTACATAACCATCAGAACTAAATACTTCGTTGTTGGCAAGGCGCAAATTCACTTTAGTTTTAGAATGGTTTTTATTATGGGTTTGATAATCTAAATATTCTGGTTCGGAAACATTAAAATAGACAAACATCTGGCTGTTGTCTGAAAGACTTGTCAATAATTCTCCTTCTTCTATAAGACTTCCTAATTTTAATGGAATTCTATCAATTGTCCCTGCAAATGGTGCTCTTATTTCGGTAAATGATAAATGAAGTTTTGCTAAAGCAACTTCGGCTCTTGCCTTTTCTAATTTGGCTTGAGCAATGTATTGTTCACTTTTAGAAACCACATTTTTGTCGGCTAATGTTTTAGCATTTTGTAGTTCAATCTCTGCAGACTTGGCTTCGGCTTGAGCTTTTAATAATTCGGCTTCATAAATTTTTGGCATAATTCTAAATAGAAGCTGACCTTCTTTTACAAACTGACCTTCATCTACATATATATTTTGTAAAAATCCTTTTTCTTGTGTTCTAATTTCGATGTTTCTCACAGAGCGTATTTGCGAGACATATTCTTTAACAAATGAAGTGTCAATTTTAACTGGATTAGTAACTGTTAGCTTGCCAACTTCTTCTTTTTCTTCTTTTTTAGTAGTGCAACTAGATAAGCACAACAAGGCAGTTAAGCCCATGAACATAAATTTGTTCTTCATAATAAATGAATTTTAAGCGATTGAATTAAGAGTAAAAGAGACTATTGCTCTGATATTTGAGTTTAATCAGCGCTAAAAAGCATGAAATATAAATTCAATGAAGTAAACGAGATACATTCACAAACAAAACAAACCACACTTAATGGGCTGATGTGAAGTAGAGCATCATATTATTAAAACACTATGAGCAAGATAAATAGGACACGATCCAAAATGAGTTTTGGTAAAAAAATCGTGACCTTTAATGTAGTAGTTTGAAATAGTTACAGGTGGATGTAACGAATATATTGTATTGACCAAAGAATATTTGCCTTTATAGAAGTCCCTTTTATCGACTGCTTTGATACTTTTTTCAGAATGAATTTCTTCTTCAAAATCAACTCCAATATCTTCTATCAATATAAGTATATGCGTATCATCAGCAAGTTTAACCTGATGCTTTTGAGCAAATTGTTCTATTTTGCTACTATTAGTTTCAACCACAGAAGCATTTCCTTTACTGCCTAGTAAAAGAAAACTTAAATATAGTATAAACGAAACTACTTTCATACGGTGCCAAAATTATAAAATTTCCGAAAACAAAAAACATAGCAAAAGTTAAGAAAACTATAAACTGACGAAAACGTTATTATTGTCTGCTTTTGTATCAAACCATTTTTAATAGAAAGTAAAAAGTTCAAAGAAAAACCTTGAACTTTTTACTAGTTTAATTTCAAATTATTATTGTTTCAAATCGCTCAACATATTAAATTCAAATACCTTTTTTTGAAGGTTCTTTACTTATTGCAAAGGTTTTTTATACACAATAAAGAATTTATCAAATACATAAATAGTGCCCAAAAGAAGTAAAACCCATAAATATGAATCTATAGGTAAAGCAGCCACATCATTAGCTGAAGTACCATCTTCCCCATAAGTCATTTCAGGTATAAATGTTGGATAGCTTTCTTCAGCAGTCATATCTATGCTGTTAATATCTTTAGTTTGTGTATAAGAAAATATTGGAAGTAACAGAATAATTACTATTACTAAAAGTATGTTTTTACTCTTTTTCATATTATTTTTAATTTATAACTTTTACTGTTACCGATTGATTATCCTCTGAAATTATTTTTAACAGTACAGCTTGATGGTTCGTTTCTAATCCTTTTAGTATAGCAGTAGTGTTTTTGATATAGTTTAGTTTATAAATAATACGTCCTAAAATATCATATGCTAAAATATCTTTCATCACAATTCCTTTAGTAGAAATATGAAATTCATCTAAGTTTTTATATACAATTATCGAGTTTTGGGTAAATGTATTAGAAGGTAGTCCCAATGATTGGGCATAAACAATTTTAAAACGATTATTAAAAACACCTACATTCGAAGTAAAAGTATACGGTGCTATTTTAATATTGGTGTCGGTTCCTGTTAAGTTATCTCTAATAAATACCTCTTGACTACCTAAAAACAAGCCATCCATGTCGGTTAACTTGATAGAATAAGTTCCTGCGGCAGCGCATATAAAACCCAGAGGAACTTCATCTGTAGTTTCAAATGGTAAAGCTCGTCCTTGAATTACATAACTGTCGCCATCAATCACAGAATAAAGATAACTACCTATATTTCCATATGATAACCCATCAAATTTGGAGTCAACATCTTGTGTGGCTTCTTCAACATAACCTACTAATATCTGATTAATATCATTACCTATATCTGATGTTAAGTTTAACCAAATACGATGTTTTTCTTCTGCAGTTGTTACAGATTTATTAAATTGATTATCTTGATTTGCGACACGCATGGAATTAGTAAAAGTTACATTTCCTGAAGCTATTGCCTTTACAAAAAAACCTTGCCCAACTTGAATAATATTATTAGGGTTTCCTGTATTTAAACCATAGGCAGGATGTCCGATTGGAGAACTAGTTGCAGGTGTACCACCAGTAGCGGTCCAGCTGGCAAAATTGGTTCCAATAGGAAATATACCTGCTGCATTCATTGTAAGTGTATGTTGGTAATAATAGATAACACCTTCAATAGTATTTGCATTTTCTTGTAGAAACATATTAGCATTTAATGCCGAAGGAAATGGATTTCCAACTAAATTATAATTACTTCCATTCATAACATAAGATGCTAATGGAAAAGAAATTGTTCCATTGTTAGGAACACCCATAAAAGTACCTGTCCATTCAGTGGGAATTGTAGACGATTGGTTATTTGGTGCACGAATAGCAAACCCATTTGCAGGAGTAAATTCTGACGAACTATTAATCGAAGCATTACTATAGGCATTCGCGGCTGTATCGTAAGTATAAAATCTATACGTTAAGGTTTCGGGTGAAAAGTTAAATAAATTTTGACCAATTACTGGAGAAGACCACAAAGTGTGATCTAATCGAATAATAGGAGAAGTATTTCGTTTCACTGTTATGTTTCCACTATTAACTGCGGTTTGGTCGGTTTGTATTAAATTAGTATTGTTATTAAAAAGTACTGTTGCTGTTGGAGCCACGCTTAGAACTCCATTAATGAAGAAATTAGTTCCAGAAGGAACGTTTACTACTGCATCATTTATTACCTCTAAAGAACATGAAAACAAATCACTGCTTTGGGAGTAATTTCCTGCAATAACTACACGTTGATTAGCTACCGGAAGAAATGGCGACCATGAAGTGCCGTTCCAAGTAGTGGTAAAAGAACAACTCACGGCATCAGTATCAGCTATTCCATTACAATCATCATCTATTTCGTTACCATAAATTTCTAGCGCATTCGGATGAATTGCAGCATCGGTATCATTACAATCAGTATTATTTAATACATATCCTGCTAATACATAGCATGAGAAAATATTTGGATTTCCATATCCATCTATATCAGCATCGGCATAATACACATTAGAACTATTGTCAATACCTACATTAGTTAGAAGTGTACCATAAGTAGATATTGCACCACTAATTGATAATAATTTACTATTTAATTGACATCCTACTGCAACAGAAATTGCACCATCTGAAATAACTGTTCCTGTAAAATTAGTTTGTGCAGCCAATGAAAAAGCACCACCAACTATCCAATAAACATTATTTGGTAATGCACCGTTGACTAATACAACCGAAGCACCAGCAGCAGCAGTAAGTGCTCCATCGAACTTTAAAATAAATTTGGCATTTGGATTGTTTTGGGCATCTAGAGTTAGTGCGCCAGCAATAGAACCTGCAGCGCCAATATAATAAACACCTGAAGTAAGCGTTTCTCCGCTTCCATAAGCTGGCGTGTGCGCTGTAAAGTTTGGCGTTAAATTCTGGTAGACATTATAAGCAGCCGCCAAATCAATAGAGGCATTTTGAGTAACCGCATTGGCATTATAAAATTGCCCATTAATGCTAGAGGTTTCAAAACCAGAAATAATTCCAGCGTTTGTACCTATATTACCTGTAATGGTAGAAGAGGTTACATTGGTAACGGCTCCAGCATTAGTAAAAATTGAAAATCCTGAGGCAGCTCCTAAGCTTGGTAAACATTGTGCAGAAGAGGAAGTTAGAATACCAAAAAAAAGAGACATAAAAAAGCCAGAAAACAAGTACAAATTTGTTTTTTCCATAATAAATTATTGTTAATTAATATAATTGACAAGCTTAATTTGTACCTAGGAAATAATTTGTCTTGTTTAATATAGTGTTAAGATAGTGGTAAATTGTTGTTATAAAATTTAATTAGCTGCGTTTAATCTAAAGTATTAACGCTTATTTTGAATGTTAAAGTATGAATTATAGTGATAATAATTGTTTAACATGAGTAAATTATTATTTTAAGCAGTAAACAACTACAAATTCGCTTATTAATTACCTAATTGGCTCGATATCAATAAAAGAACAAATAAAAAAACTTTAACACAATTAAGTCCTTAACAAAGTCAAAAAAAATAAAAAAGACTGTCAAAATATGTTGATTTACTACTACTAAAAAAAGACACCGATTTTTTGTAATTAACCAGTTTAGTATAATCTATAACTACCTAATACTATTATAAAAAAAAGACCCTAAGAAATATCCTAGAGTCTTTGTAGATTTAAAAAATAATCGATTACAAATCATTCAACATTTTTGAAATTTCGTCTAATTTTGGAGTCAAAATAATTTCGATTCTTCTGTTTTTTGCTTTTCCTTCTGGTGTGTCGTTGCTCATTAATGGTGCAAATTCTCCTCTTCCGGCAGCAGTTAAATTATCTTTTTTAACACCTTTATTTTCTGAAAGAATATTTACAATTGCTGTAGCTCTTTTGGTAGATAAATCCCAATTGTTTTCAATTCCGCCACCAATATTTCCAAGGATCTTGTCGTCGTCGGTGTGACCTTCAATCAATACAGAAATATCTGGATTATCTGCAAGCACTTTTCCTACAGCAACAACTGCGGTTTTTCCTTCAGCACCAACTGCCCAACTGCCTGTTCCAAAAAGTAATTTATTTTCCATAGAAACATATACTTTTCCGTTGCGTTGCTCAACAGTTAATCCTTTTCCTTCGAAAGCTTTCAATGATTTAGAAAGTGTTTCTTTCAATTTTTTCATGCTTGCATCTTTAGCCGCAATGTAGGCTTCTAATTCGCTCAAGCGTTTTGAACTTGCATCTAATTCGGCTTTCAATTTGTTCAAACGTTCTTGCTCAGCAGCCATCGATTTCTCTTTAGCTTCCAATTTTGCAAGTAATTCTCTGTTTTTATTGATGTTAGCCGTCAATGCTTCGTTACTGTCTTTCTCTAAAGCATTGTAGGAAGCTTGAAGTGTTTTCAAATTTTTATCGGAAGCTGTAAAATCGGCTAGAAGTTTATCGCGTTCAGCTTTCAATTTATCATATTCCGATTGCAATTTAGATTTATCGGTTTCCAATTGGTTTTTGGATTTGGTTAAATCTTCGTTACTGTCAGCTAAAGTTCTGTTTTCTTTTTTCAATTCGGCAAACTTGTTTTCCAAATCGTTGTAAATCTTTTTAGAAACACACGATGTTGAAAGTGCCACAATCAATAATCCTAAGGAAATTCTTTTAATCATTTTAAATTTATTTTTTTGAATCGAATCAAAATTAAAGCATCAAATTGGTTTTTAGTCTATTGATTTTTTTTTGTTATTGACATTGTTATTGACAATTTTTAATCAATCTCAACCACAATGGGACAATGGTCAGAATGTTTGGCTTCAGGTAAAATTACAGCTCTTGTCATTCTGTCTTTTAAAGTTTCGGAAACTAAATTATAATCGATTCTCCAGCCTTTATTATTTCCTCTTGCTCCGGCCCGATAACTCCACCACGAGTAATTGTGTGGTTCTTTATTGAAATGACGAAAACTATCTACAAATCCTGATTTCATAAAACCATCCAACCATTTTCTTTCTGATGGCAAAAATCCTGAAACCGTTGCATTTCTTATTGGATCATGAATATCAATAGCTTCGTGACAAATGTTGTAATCGCCACAAATAATCAAATTTGGAACTTCCTTTTTCAAATGATTGATGTAATTTTGAAATTCATCCATATATTGAAATTTGAAATCCAATCTATCGATATTGGTTCCTGATGGCAAGTACAAACTCATGATGGAAACTTCGTCAAAATCGACTCTTAAATTTCTTCCTTCAAAATCCATGTGTTGAATTCCGGTTCCGTAAACTATATTTTTAGGTTCTGTTTTACACAAAATGGCAACACCAGAATATCCTTTTTTCTCAGCTGGAAAATAATATTGGAAAGGATAACCTGCTTCTGCAATTTGAAGAATAGGAATTTGATCTTCTTGAGCTTTAATCTCTTGCAAACAAATTACATCGGGATTTGCTTGTTGCAACCAATCTAAAAAACCTTTTGTTATTGCAGCTCGAATGCCATTTACATTATAGGATATGATTCTCATATTTGAATTTTATAGTTTTTCAAAAATAACCAAAAACCTGAAATCTATCTATAGATAAATCTAAATTATAAGTTTTGTTTAACCTTTTTTTGATTTCTGCATTTTTTCAAAAATCCATTCAAATAGAATTACTATCTTTGTTTCTTGCTCAATAAACAAATAACTGAATGGGTTTAGTCACTGCTAAAGAAGTTGCAAAAGCAATAAACGCTGAAAAGTACGGAGTTTTCGGTACTTTTTCGGGTTGGTTGCTGATGAAAATTTTAAAAATTTCTACCTTAAATAAAATTTATGATAGAAATAAGCACATAAAAGACGTTGAGTTTTTGAATGCAATTCTAAACGATTTAGAAATTAAATTTGAAATCCCTGAAGAAGATTTTAAACGTCTTCCAAAAGATGGTGCCTATATTACTATTTCCAATCATCCTCTTGGCGGAATTGATGGTATTTTGCTATTGAAATTGATGTTAGAAAAAGAACCTAATTTCAAAATTATTGCCAATTTTTTATTGCACAGAATTGAGCCAATGAAGCAATACATCATGCCGGTAAATCCGTTTGAAAATCATAAAGATGCCAAATCAAGCGTTATCGGAATTAAAGAAACCTTGCGTCATTTAAGCGATGGAAAACCTTTGGGGATGTTTCCAGCTGGTGAAGTTTCTACATACAAAGATGGCAAATTAGTAGTTGATAAAGCATGGGAAGAAGGTGCTATCAAAGTAATTAGAAAAGCGCAAGTTCCTGTTGTTCCAATATATTTTCATGCGAAGAATAGTAGATTATTTTATTTTTTATCCAAAATTGGCGGCACACTTAGAACTGCAAAATTACCTTCAGAATTATTTTCTCAAAAAGATAGAATTATTAAAGTTCGAATTGGAAAACCTATTTCTGTTGCCGAACAAAACGAATACCAATCAATTGATGAATATTCTGAATTCTTGAGAAAGAAAACCTATATGTTGGCAAATTCTTTCAACGAAGAAAGTAAATTGTTGACAGTTCCAAATTTAAAAACACCAAAAAGTCCAAAGAAAATTGTTACACCTGCAAGTCAGGAAAAAATGATTGCTGAAGTGGAAGAATTGCGTAAAACCGATTCTAGATTTTTTCAAAGTAAAAACTATGAAGTGTTTTTTACAGAAGCGAATAAAATTCCAAACATTCTTCATGAAATTGGACGTTTAAGAGAAATCACCTTCCGTGAAGTTGGCGAAGGAACGAACGAGTCTATCGATTTAGATAAGTATGACAAGTATTATCATCACATGTTTTTGTGGGACGAAGATGCAAAAAAAGTTGCTGGTGCTTATCGAATGGGATTAGGTTCAGAGATTTTTCCTAAATATGGAATGGATGGTTTTTATTTAAATGATTTGTTCCGATTTGAAACTGAATTACACGATATGATGAAGAGTTCTATCGAAATGGGACGTGCTTTTATCGTAAAAGAATACCAACAAAAACCAATGCCTTTGTTCTTACTTTGGCGCGGAATTATTCATACAACCTTACGTTATCCTGAACATAAGTTTTTACTTGGTGGCGTGAGCATCAGTAATCAATTTACCGATTTTTCTAAATCGTTGATGATTGAGTTTATGAAATCCAATTACTACGATCCTTACATTGCACAATATGTACATCCTAAAAAAGAATTTAAAGTAAAATTAAAAGATGCCGATAAAGATTTTATCTTTGATGAAGCGGAAGCCGATTTGAATAAATTTGATAAAATCATTGACGAATTAGAACCTGGGAATTTGAGATTACCAGTTTTAATCAAAAAATACATCAAGCAAAATGCACGTTTAGTTGCCTTCAATGTTGATCCTCTATTCAACAATGCCATCGATGGTTTAATGTATATTCGAATTGCTGATATCCCAGAAAGCACTATGAAACCTGTAATGGAAGAATTTCAGGCAGAATTAGAGAGAAAATTAAGCGAGAAACAGGAGTAGTATTCAGTGTTCAAAATTATAAAAAAAGCTAAACTTTTCAGTTTAGCTTTTTTATTTATTCTTTATTATTTCTAATCAAAACCTTATAATCTTCCCATTCTTTTTGGGTTAAGGTTTGTGTTTTTTTGTATTTCTTCCCTTTTAGATAATCTAAAATATATTTTGCTCTAGCTTCTGAATCGGGATGCGTTGAAATCCATTCTAATGAATTTGGCATATCGTGAGCTTGTGCCAATTCATACATAAAATCTGCCATAGGCTCTGGATTGATGTCGGCTTCCAATAAGTATTTTACGCTTTCCATATCCGCTTCTTTTTCTAATGTTCTATCATAGGCTGTAGAAGACAAAGTATTTAAAATTTCTTTTAGAATTTCACCTCCTTTTCCACCTGTAGCAGCAGAGAGTATGACAGATAAACCTATTTCTTTAGAAAGTTTTTTCATCACATGATTGTTTTGAATATGTGCAATCTCATGACCTAAAACACCTTGCAATGCTTCTTGCTTTTTGCAATCTTCAATCAATCCTGTGTAAACTACCAAGTGATTATTAGGTAAAGCAAATGCGTTTACTTCGTCTTTATCAATAATGTGAACTTTCAATGAATCACGTTCAATATTGTTGGCTTTACAAATTGGCAATATCAATTCATCTAATGTTTTTACAATAGAATCATTAAGAATTATGTCTTCAGTATCTTGAATTTGATCCCAAATTAAATCGCCAATATTGCTCTCGGCAGAAGCGGTTCTTTCTTCAATTTCGAATAAGGAAACAAAGTCAATTCTTGATAATCCGAAGAACATTCCGAAGAATAAAACTAGAATTACTATTCCTTGAAATAATGTTTTATTTATCATTTGGCTTACAAATTAAATTAGTTAAACTTCCAAAAAACCATTGTTGCACGTGAATTCCTTTTCGTGTTTGAACGGCACTGTAAATGGTAGAAACAAACTCTAATAGGTTGAAAAAAATTACTGTAAACAAGTAGGCAAAATAATAATTAGTAGGTTTTTTTCCATCAAAAATTATAGAAACTGTCCACCAAAATCCAAAACTATTCATGCATAAGAGCGCCATTTGTGAAAACAAGGCTTGCAGACAATGCCAGCGTACAAAGTAAGTTCCTTTTCTATTGGCTAAATAGAAGAAAAAAGTGGCAAACAAATTAATTATTGGCAACGGTAAACCGGCAACTAATGCCACCAAAGACATCAAATAACTATTGGATGCTTTTTCAGATTCATGTTCTGAAGGTTTGTAGGGAAAAGTAGTATTTTGTATCATAATCCTTTATATATATTCCAAATCCAATTGAATAGTACTAAAATAATTAAAGTAATTGCTATCCATTTTGTTCGGATGATTTCTTCCGTTTTTTTATACCAAAAATAAAAGGTTTCTTTTTTAGTAATTACATCAAATAAAATCCAAACTGGCGAAATTACCATAAGTATAGCAACAATTATTCCGAAAGGATTCATTTGAAGTGAAGCGCCAAAATTTCCTTGAAGAAAAAGCTGAACCGCACGAGTTGTACCACAAGAAGGACAAGCATAACCTGTCACATTTTTGATAATACAAACAGTTAAATGAGAACTTTCGGAATAATTTATTTTATAAAAAAGATAGGCTAAGCCAAAAAAACAAGCTATAAAAACAATAGCATATAACTTGTTTTTAGTCATAGTCTAGTATAACGAATTTTGGAATATTTCCATGTTTTTCTCACGAGTTGCACCCATGATTAAAAACCAATCGATAATTGCCCAGATTCCTAATCCACCACAAGTTAATAATTTTCCAATACCCATTCCTGTATCACCAATCATGAATCTATCAATTCCTAATTGACCTCCAAGTAATGAAACAATGATACTTGTTGTTGGATCTTTAAATTGTAGGGTTTGAACCATTCCCCATTTTGAATCATCAAGAGTTAATAATTTTTCTCTTACTGCCATTAAATGATGCGCTTCAAAAAATTTTGAATTACTCATCATAAACATATCTACTTTACTTGATTCCATAATTTTTGTTTTGTTGGTTAGTGTTATTGATTTTTAATTTTAATTTTACTAAAATATAAAATTTTAATAATTAAGACGAACAATTATTACAAAAGTTACTAAAAAAGTTATCCTTTGTAATAATTAATGATTTTATCAACGATAGTTTGTGCTAATTTTTCATGACTTTCAAAGGTCCAACCTGCTATGTGTGGCGTAAGAAGAACTTTTTCTGAATCTAATAAATACTGGAAGGCTGTTGGTTTTTCAGTGTCAATAAATAAGTTTTCAAACGAAAGTTTTTCATATTCTAAAACGTCTAAACCTGTACCGAGAACTTTTCCTGATGCTAAAGCTTCTACTAAATCGGCTGTGACAACATTTTTACCTCTTGAGGTATTGATAAACCAAAATGGTTTTGCAAATGAATTAATAAATTCAGTATTTACCATTTTATCGGTTTCTGGTGTCCATGGAAGGTGCAAACTCAAAACATCAGCTTGCTTTTGAAGTTCTTGCAGCGAAACTTGCGTAGCATTTTCATCGGAAACATGTTCTAAAATATCGTGACAAAGTACTTTTACGTCAAATCCGCGAAGTTTTTTAGCAAATGATTTTCCCATATTTCCGTAGCCGATTATTCCAACCGTTTTACCTTCTAGTTCGTAACCACGATTGCCTTCGCGAATCCATTTTCCTTCACGAACTAACTTGTCGGCACGATTTAATTTATTCATTAATGACAATAACATTCCAAGTGCGTGTTCGCCAACTGCATTGCTATTGCCCTCTGGAGCTGCAATTAAGTGAACTCCTTTTTCAATAGCATAATCACAATCGATGCTTTCTAAACCTGCACCAACTCGTGCAATAAATTGTAAATTGGTTGCTTTGTCAAGAAACGTTTTATCGATTTTGAAGCGAGAACGAATTACAATTCCGTTATAGTTCTGGATTTTAGCTTCGACTTCTTCTTTGGTTGATGCGAAATCTTCTTCATTAGTGAAACCTGCTTCTTGAAGTTGATTCCATAATAAAGGATGATTGCTATCGATGTGGAGGATTTTTATATTTTTCATTTTACCGCAAAGGCACGAAGCTTTTCGCAAAGTTCGCAAAGTTATTTTTGTTGGTTAAAGATAAACATTTTTTGAAAATAGAAACAAAAGGAAAAGACAAAAACTAACTAGCCCTGATGCAAGGGAATCTCGTCTTTTGGGACGAGATGGAAAGGTAGCAGGAAAATGGTTTATAAATAATGACCAAGCCATTCGCTCTAAAACCCTAAAATCAATTTAGCAATCGAAAAGTAAATTAAGATTCCACAAATATCGTTACTTGTAGTGATAAATGGACCTGTGGCAAGTGCTGGATCGATGCCAAATTTATCTAGGATAAGCGGAATAGAAGTTCCTATTAAGGATGCAATGATGATTACGGAAACTAAAGCGATGGTTACGATAAATCCAATTTTGGTTTCTACACCAAGAAGAAAGTGACTTCCTACAAACAATAAGGCTGCAAGAATCAATCCGTTGAATAAACTCAAGGAGATTTCTTTTAACAATCGATTAAATATGGTTCCGCTAATGGTGTGATTGGCCAAACCTTGTACAATAATCGCTGAAGATTGAACACCAACATTTCCTGCCATTGCGGCAATTAGTGGTGTGAAAAAGAATAATTCTTTGTGAAATTGCATCGCTCCTTGAAAACTTTCAAGCAATGTAACACTTATAAATCCGCCAAAAAGGGCTAAAACTAACCAAGGCAAACGCGCTTTGGTCAATTCGAGAATGCTATCGTCAGCTTCTACGTCTTGCGAGATACCTGCTGCTAATTGGTAATCTTTGTCAGCCTCTTCCTTGATTACGTCAACGATATCATCGATGGTAATTCGACCAACTAATCGTCCCATTTCATCAACCACTGGAATGGCTTCCAAATCGTATTTCTGCATGATTCGTGCTACCTCAACATTGGAAGCATTGACACGAACAGAATCTACTTTCTTAATGTAAACATCGCTAATTGGTGTTTTAGTGGAAGTGGTCAATAAATCTTTTAAAGACAATCTTCCCTTAAGACGATTTTCATCATCAACGACGTATATAGAATGAACACGAGTTACGTTTTCGGCTTGAATTCGCATTTCTTTTACACAAGTTAGTACGTTCCAATTTTCGTTGACTTTTACCAACTCTTTTCCCATCAAACCTCCAGCTGTATCTTCGTCGTAGCGTAATAAATCGACAATATCTTTGGCGTGTTCAACGTCTTCAAGCTCAGAAATTACTTCTTCTTTTTTACTTTGCGATAGTTCGGCGATAATGTCGGCAGCGTCATCGGTGTCAAGCTCATCAAGCTCTTCGGCAATTTCTTTAGCAGAAAGTCCGCGAAGGATTTTTTCACGAACGTCGTCTTCCAATTCGGTTAGAATTTCAGCAGTAATTTCGCTATCTAATATTTTGAAAATATAGATGGCTTTATCGGTTTCTAACTCATCGAAAATTTCGGCAATATCAGCATGGTGCAAGTCGTTCAACAAAATTTCCAACTCATGGTCGTTCTTTTGATGAATTAATTGCTCTATTTGAACTAAAAGTTCTTTGCTGATTTTAAACTGCATTGGCCTCTATTTTTTGTGTAAGTTCAATAAATTGTTCTACCGATAATTGCTCTGGTCGGAGGTCAAAGATAGTATCTTCTCTTAAATTATCGGACAAATTTAATGATTTTAAGCTATTGCGCATGGTTTTTCTTCGCTGTTGAAATGCCGTTTTTACAACAGTAAACAACAACTTTTCACTACAAGGCAAGGAATAATTTTCTTTTCTACGCATACGCATCACGCCCGATTTTACTTTTGGTGGCGGATCAAAAACAGTTTCATCAACGGTAAAAAGATATTCTACATCATAAAATGCTTGGGCTAAAACCGATAGAATTCCATAGACTTTACTTCCTTTTTTAGAGCAAATTCGTTCGGCAACTTCTTTTTGAAACATTCCCGAAAACTCTGGAATTTGATTGCGATATTCTAAAGTTCGAAAAACTATTTGTGTAGAAATATTGTAAGGAAAATTTCCGATGATTGCGAATTGCTTTCCGTCAAAAACTTCGTTGATATTGTATTTCAAGAAATCTTTAGAAATGATTTTATCTTTAAGTTTTGGATAATTGGCATCCAAGTACGCTACCGATTCCGTATCGATTTCAATAACGTAGGTTGTAATTGGTTTTTCCAATAAATATTTGGTCAAAACACCCATTCCTGGTCCAATTTCTAAAACGTCTTCATAACCTTCAAGATTTAAAGTATCGGCAATGGCTTTAGCGATAGATTCGTCTTTTAAGAAATGTTGTCCGAGGTGTTTTTTTGCTTTTACTTTTTCCATGTTGTTTGCCACGAAGGCGCTAAGTCGCTAAGTTTTTTTTTCTCGCAAAGGCACAAAGGCGCAAAGCAAATTATTTGTTTTTTATTTCTCTGAGTTGCTGAATGTCTAATAAATCTTTAGGCCTGTTGGCTTTTATTTTACTAGTTATTAAATCTTCAAAAGACAACACATTCCATCTTAGAAACGTTTTTTCATTGATAGTTACTTGTTCACTATCATTAAAGGCTTCTTCAAAAGATTTATTTACAGAAAAATTTGTGATTAATTCTAAATTCAAATCTAATGGCGAGAATTTTATGGATATATTTTGTTCTCTATTTTTTACTTTTTCTGGAAAATCATTAATTTCATAACCTATTTCATTGAAAGTTGCCACAAGATTTTTAAAATTTGCCTCTGTAGTATCAATCCAAAAATCTACATCTGAAGAATGTCTTTGATATCCGTGAAAGTTAACTGCACCGCCACCAACCATCAACATCCTTACATTGTGCTTGTTAGCGATTGAAATAAATTCATCAATATTCTTTTCCCAAAGTTTCATAATCTCATTTTGCTTTAAGTTCAATAATAAAATTATCCTTATTAGATTCTATTTTATTCTTCACTGGAAATTGACTCATTCGCTCCATCAAATTCAAAAAAGCATAAATCCGTTCCGATTTTGATAATTTTAGAAAATTATCTTGCTGTTGTTTATTACTTTCTTCTTTGGTTTGAAATTTAATTTCCATCTTAAAAAAATATTAATTCGTCTGAAAAAATTCCGAAATCATTTCCAACTCCGTTCTGAAAGCCAACATTTTGTCTCCAAAAAGTCTTGCTCCTTCTTCTCTTAATCTTGGCGCATCTTCATCGTAATAGCGTTGCAAAGTTTCCTTACTATCAGTTGTGTATTGAATGGCATAGGTTGTTCCTCCCATTTCTTCTTCAACTAAAACTTTTACTAATCTTGCAGAGGAAAATTTTCCTGTGGCTAAAACGTCGTTAATATGTTTGGTTTGCATCCAATTCATCCACTGATTGTGGACACTTTCATGGATGTTTACTGTTACGTTGTATAATATCATATGATAATAAATTGCTATTTTTAATTAATGCTATCTAAATACTAAATTGAATCGCCTCGAAGTTTCCTGTATTTTTTCTGCGAAGTTACATAGTGAATACTGTCTTCATGTTTAGTGATAACTTCTTCATAAAGTGGTTTTGCTTTTTCAACATCATTCAACTGATTGTAAATTTCGGCAGAATAAAATAAGGCTTCATCTATATAAATACATTCTTTAAAATTATCTAAAATCAAATTATAATTTGCCAAAGCTGCATTAGTATCACCTAATTCTTCATAGATTTTTCCAATTCTTAATAAGGTAACTGGTTCAATAGCATCTCCTTTATTTTCTTTTAATATAGCTTGGAAAGCGGTTAAGGCATCTTGCTTTTTTTCTTGATATAATAAAAAATCGGCGCGCGCAAATTTCTTCAAAGCAACTTGTGTCGAATCTTCTACAGTGTTATCCGAAATTAAAAGGAATAAATCTAAAGCGTCATTAGCAATCAATTGTGTTGATGCCGATTTTAAAACTTTCAATTGGTGTTCTGCCCATTTAAAATCCGCTTTATAATAACTAGTTTTGGCTGTTTTTAGGCTTGCTTCTTGACCGATAGGACTATTATTAGCATCATTTTCAATTTGAGAATAATAAATTAAGGCTTGATTGAATTTTTCTTCAAATAATAAAATATCTGCCAATTCCATTTTAACTTCTGCCGCTTGATCTCTATTCAATGGCATTTCTAAAACGTTCTTCAAAATGATTTTTCCGGTTTCTGCATCTTTCATATTAAATGTCACAAAATGTGCTTTAATTTTTAAAAGAGATAATGAAAAAGGACTAACGCCAAACTCCTTTATCAAATTATCCAATTCAATATTTATAGCAGGATAATCTTTAGGAAGTGCTTTGGCAATTTTCATATCCATTAAATAGGAATGTGATTGAACTTGCAAATCCAAATCTTTAGTGTTTTCTAATACAAAACCTAATATTTCTTTTGCCGCTTCTTGATCATTTTCTTCAATAGCCAATTGACCTAAATTTACAATGTTTGAAAAAGATTCTGGATTTCTTTTGTAAATCGCTTTTTCTTGAATAAAAGCTTTCCCATACTCCTTTTGTTGAACGTAAAACCAACTCAAAAATTCATTCCAAAAAATATCTTGATTTTTTTGAATTCTAACTAGTAAAGCTTTCTTTAAAGCATCGTTAAAACTTTCATCTGTTTCCTCTGTTGTAAAACGGGATAACTGATTTTGAATCATAATCAAATTTTGAGGATTGGCATACGATTCTGTCAAGAACATATCAATCATTTTATCTGTTTCGCCTTTCTGACCATAAAGCAAAGCCATTTGGAAATTAAAATTGAACTTTGGCTCCAACGAAACTGCTGTTTGATAAGCCAATAAAGCATAATCTACCAAAGCTTTTCTATCAAAAACATAGGCTATTTGATACACCTCACTAGGATTCTTCTTAATTTTATCAATAGCTTGATCATAATACTTGTTGGCCTTTTCTTGATTTTTTTGGAGCTGATAATTATACCCTAATTCAACTAAGAAATTGCCTTGTTTGTATTTGTCTAATCGTTCTTGAATAGCTTTTTCTGCCTTATCAAATTGCTGTAACTGCTGATAGCATTCTACTGCTTTCTGAAAATAATTGAAATTATTAGGCTGTGCTTTTAACAGTTCTTCATAACTTACTAAAGCCTTTTCAAACTCTCCTCTATCAAAGTAGTTTAGTGCCAATTGTTCGTTTTGAGCATGAACAAATAGTGATAAGAATATAAATAATAAAGCAATGATTTTTTTCATTTAATAATCTATTTCTGAATCGGTAGTTATATCTTCTAATTTTATTAGTTTTTCAATTTTAATGCTTTTCCAAGTTGTTTTTGGATTACTTTCTTCAAATTCGTTCATACCTGTAATTAATTGCTTCTTCTTTGATAGAAAATTAATACTTATAGATTGGCTTTCACCACTTGACCTATGGAAACTTGAAGAATCATAACCTATTAAAACAAAATTATTATCTTTAAATCTAAATTTATAATTTCTATCCGTTACATACCAGCTACCACAACTTAACCAATAATGCAAATCTATATTTAGAACTCCATTTTTAATTTCAATTCCGCCATTTTCCATAAATGGATCATCTAAACATAGACTTACAGAACTATCTTGCGAAGGAATGAATTTTTTATTGATACTTTTTAAAACGTATTTAGAATCTGTTTTAAATAAAACCAACAAAAACCTTGGATTAATATTCAATGTGTCTTTTCCTAAACCTTCGTTTAAAATAATATTTTCTGTTGCGGTGTTTTCAATTACTAAAGCAACATCATTAATTTTATCTTTATTCAAATCGCCTTCTGACTTTGCAATAATTTTCCATGTTCTTGGAACAAAGTCCGCAATTAACTTTGCTTCTTTAGGAATAATTGGCTGGTTATTTTGTGAATTCACAAGGGTAACTGAAGCCAAAAAGAATAAATATAATAATTGTTTCATCAAATACCTTTAAAAAACAATGTACTAAAGTAACACATTTTGTGTCAATTTAGTACATTATTTATATAAGATTAACTTTTAGTTAATAATGTCAAATCCTGTGTATTTACGCAATACTTCTGGAACTACAATTCCTTCAGGTGTTTGGTAATTTTCTAAAATTCCAGCTAGAACTCTTGGTAAAGCTAACGAACTTCCGTTCAAGGTATGAGCCAGTTGGTTTTTTCCATCTTTATCTTTAAATCTTAATTTCAAACGATTCGCTTGAAAAGTTTCAAAATTAGAAACTGATGAAATTTCTAACCATCTATCTTGAGCAGTTGAAAATACTTCAAAATCGTAAGTTAAAGCAGAAGCAAAACTCATATCGCCACCACAAAGACGTAAAACTCTGTATGGTAATTTCAATTCTCGCATGATATCTTTTACATGTTCTACCATTTCATCCAATGCTTCATAAGATTTCTCAGGATGTTCAACACGAACTATTTCAACTTTATCAAATTGATGTAAACGATTCAATCCGCGAACGTGTGCGCCATACGAACCAGCTTCTCTTCGAAAACATGGTGTGTAACCTGTACATTTTACTGGCAATTCGTTTTCAGATAAAATTACATCTCTAAAAATATTAGTTACTGGAACTTCTGCTGTTGGAATTAAATACAAATCATCAGTAGCATCATGATACATCTGACCATCTTTATCAGGCAATTGTCCCGTTCCATAAGCAGATGCTTCGTTTACTAAATGAGGCACTTGATATTCAAGATAACCTGCATCAGTATTTTTATCTAAAAAATAGGTAATTAAAGCACGTTGTAATTTTGCCCCTTTTCCTTTATAAACAGGAAATCCTGCGCCTGTAATTTTATTTCCCAATTCAAAATCGATGATGTCATATTTTTTTACCAATTCCCAATGAGGTAAAGCGCCATCATGCAATTTTGGAACATCACCTTCTTCAAAAACATTTAAGTTTTCTTCTGGAGTTTTTCCTTCAGGAACAATAGCTGCTGGAAGATTAGGTAATAAATATAGTTTCTGAGTGATTTCATTAGCTAAAGCATCCACTTTTTCAGACAACTCTTTTCCAAGCTCTCTCAATTGAACTGTTTTTTGCTTTAAAATTTCAGCTTTCGATTTCTCACCATTCTTCATCATTTCACCAATATCTTTCGATAATTTATTGGATTCTGCAAGAGTGTTTTCTAAGTTGGCTTGAGAGATTCTTCTCAAATCATCAGTTTGAACAATTTCTTCCACTATGGCTTTGGCATCCATGTGTTTTTTGGCTAAAGCTTTAACAACTTTCTCTTGGTTTTCTCTAATAAATGCTATCTGTAACATGACTAAAATTTTATAAGATTGCAAATTTAAGGAATTGATTTCTATTAATAGAATATTACAATGAGTTTCTATTATTGTATGTAAAGTCATCTATTTTAA
Source organism: Flavobacterium chungnamense (assembly GCF_039539165.1). Taxonomy (NCBI): domain Bacteria; kingdom Pseudomonadati; phylum Bacteroidota; class Flavobacteriia; order Flavobacteriales; family Flavobacteriaceae; genus Flavobacterium; species Flavobacterium chungnamense. Next base: position 58,869 of record NZ_BAABCS010000009.1, on the reverse strand, counting down.
GAACTTAATTCTTTTTTTAATAAAACTTTACAAATTGTAAAACCAAATAATTACTATATTCGCAAAAAATTGTTAATACAGATGAGAAAAACCTACTTACTTTTAAGCCTTTTTTCAGTTTTCTTTTCTTTCGCCCAAAAAGAACAAGAGGAACTAAATGAAATTGTTAATGCTGAAATGAAATCGGCTTCTAATCTTATGGCAGTTGCCGTAAATCCGAACACTCTTAATTACGATGTAACCTACCATAAATTAGAGTTAACAATAGATCCTGCTGTATATTTTATCTCGGGAAAAGTCACAACAACCTATACGGCTCTTGCCAATATGAATACTGTTACTTTCGATTTAGCAACAGAAATGGTCGTAACTTCTGTGAAAATTGGAACTAACAATTTAACGTTTGTACAAAACGCTTCAGACGAATTAATAATCACTTTGCCAAGCACTCAAACAACAGGAACTCCTGCAACAATTGAAATCATTTATTCTGGTGCTCCTCCAAGTGGTGGATTTGGTTCATTTGCAGCTACAGCGCATAACGGCACTCCTGTCCTTTGGACATTGTCAGAACCTTTTGGCGCTAGAGATTGGTGGCCATGTAAACAAGATTTGAATGACAAAATTAATAGTATCGACGTATTTATAACTGCTCCTTCTCAATATGTAGCTGTTGCTAATGGTTTAGAACAATCTCAAGTTGTAAATGGCACAAATAAAACAACTCATTTTCAGCACAATTACCCAATTCCTGCTTATTTAATATGTATAGCTGCAACCAATTATACCGTTTATACTCAAACTGCAGGAACAGCTCCTAATACTTTTCCTATAGTAAACTACATTTACCCTGAAACCTTTACTCCAACAGTTCAAACACAATTAGATCAAACTCCTCTAATAATGAACTTTTATAATACTACTTTTGAAATCTATCCTTTTCACAACGAAAAATACGGACATGCCCAATTTGGCTGGGGTGGCGGAATGGAACATACAACAGTTTCTTTCATGAACAACTTCAGTAGAGGATTAATTGCTCATGAATTAGCCCATCAATGGTTTGGTGACAAAGTAACCTGCGGAACTTGGAAAGATATTTGGTTGAATGAGGGTTTTGCAACTTATCTAGCTTCCTTAGTAATTGAAAATTTCGATGGAAACGCAGCATTCATTACAGACAAAACAAACATGATTAACAGCATTACTTCTCAAGTTGGTGGTGCAGTTTATCTTACAGATACTGAGGCTCTAAACGTAGGACGTATCTTCAGTTCAAGATTATCCTACAACAAAGGCGCGATGGTTTTAAACATGTTGCGACTAAAAATGGGTGATACAATGTTCTTTCAAGCTTTAAGAAATTATCTAGCCGACACCAATTTAGCTTATAAATATGCTGTTACAAGTGATTTAAAATTTCATTTAGAAGCAGTTTACGGAAGTAGCTTAACAGAATTCTTCAATGATTGGGTTATTTATCAAGGATATCCATCTTATAATATTACTGCACAAAATTGGGGTGCTGGGCAAGCTAAGATTACCGTTAGCCAAACACAATCTCATAGCAGTGTTTCATTTTTCGAAATGCCAATTCCAGTAAGATTAACTGGCGCAGGAGGGCAAACATTTGATACAATTTTAGAAAATACAACCAATAATCAAGAGTTTATTATATCGGTTCCCTTTGCAATTACTGGGGCAAATTTCGACCCAGAGAAAGATATAATCTCTAAAAACAACACGGTTACTTTAGGTAATGAAAATTTCAATTTAGAAAAAGCTATAGCTCTTTACCCAAATCCTGTGTCAAATGAATTACACATACAAATACCAAGCAATATTTCTATAGAAAAAGTAATCATTTTTAATAGTTTAGGACAAAAAACAATTGAAAGTAATGAATTAAATTTCTCTGTTAACCAATTATCTTCTGGTGTACATTTCGTTCAAATTCAAACATCAGAAGGGACATTTCATAAAAAAATTATAAAAAATTAGACATAAACAACATATTTAGTAAAAAGTAAGGTGAAAACCTTACTTTTGCTTTTTTTAGAAACATTAGATTTACAAGATTAAATGATACAAGTTGCACAAATTATTTTTATCCTTTCAGTATTAGTTATACTTCACGAGTTCGGTCACTACATTACCGCAAAAATTTTTAAAGTAAGAGTCGAAAAATTCTACCTTTTTATGGATGCTGGTTTTTCATTAGTAAAGAAAAAAATTGGAGAAACTGAATGGGGTATTGGATGGTTACCAATTGGAGGATACGTGAAACTTTCAGGAATGATTGATGAAAGCATGGACACCGAGCAAATGAAACAACCAGCTCAACCATGGGAATTTCGTTCGAAACCAGCTTGGCAAAGATTAATAATCATGCTTGGTGGAATTATTGTAAATATTATTTTAGCAATAACGATTTATACCATAATGTTTTCTACTGTTGGACAGAAATACACAGCAACTAATGTGGTCCAAAAAAATGGATTAAGTTTTAGCCAAGTAGGAAAAGATGTAGGCTTTAAAAATGGAGACAAAATAGTTTCTGTAGATGGCGAACTAGTTCAAAATAAATTTAATAGGTTAATTATAGACGTTCTTTTAAGTGATAAATTAATTGTAGATCGAGACGGACAAAACAAAGAAATTACTTTATCAGATGAAGATAAAGCAAAAATATTGGGTGCAGAAGGCAAAAACTTTATGGCTCCAAGAATTGAAGGATTTAAAATTGATTCTATTTTACCAAAATCAGGTGCATTCAATGCAGGTTTAAAAGTAAACGATCAAATTATATCGGTAAACAATAAAGAATTTAAATATTTTGATGAATTCTCTGAACTAATTACTAACAAAGCCAATGATTCAATCGCTTTAGCAGTTCAAAGAGACAATAAAATTGTAAATCTTAAAGCTAAACTTGATAAAAATAGTAAATTAGGCTTTCTGCCTGGTCTGAGTCTTACCAATGATAAAGAAAAATATGAGGTAGTAAACAAACTGTCTTTTGGCAGTGCATTACCCCAAGCAATGAGAGAATCTTGGGAATTACTTGTTTATAATGTTAAACAATTCAAACTAATCTTAAAACCAAAAACTCAAGCTTACAAACAAGTAAAAAGTCCAATTGGTATTGCAAGAATGTTACCAGACGAATGGAACTGGGAATTTATTTGGAGTTTTACAGCACTTTTTTCAATTGGTTTAGCCTTCATGAACCTACTTCCAATTCCAGGATTAGATGGAGGACATGCTCTTTTCACTATTGTAGAAATGATTACAGGTAAAACTTTAAACGAAAAAACAGCAGGTTACGTTCAAACCGCTGGAATGATTATCTTACTGACTTTAATGGCTTTAACCTTTGGAAAAGACATTTATCAATTAGTAATGGATAAAATTTTTACAAATCATTAAAAAAATTATTCTTTTTTGTTTGCAAAAAATAAAAAACGCTTTATATTTGCAACCGCTTAGCAGATAAAAATTATCTTTTTTATTCTTGAGTAGCCACAAAAAAGTTCTTAAAAAAAATTAAAATATACAGTTTCCTTCTTAGCTCAGTTGGTTAGAGCATCTGACTGTTAATCAGAGGGTCCTTGGTTCGAGCCCAAGAGAGGGAGCTACTAAAGAAAAGACTTCACAGAGATGTGAGGTCTTTTTTGGTTTTATAGGTCATACATTTGTAAAACTTTCTCCATTTTCTTTACAGACCAAAGTTGCTATGATAAAAAAATTGCGTTTTCTTATCATATCAAAAAACATCTCTTTTATTATACCCGTTGTGGTATATTGTCTCTTGAAAAAATAAATTTACACCTTAAAGGGTATAAATTAAAAATATATTACTACTTTTATACCCGAAAAGGTGCATATTATGGAATTAAGTAAGTTTGTAAAACAAAAAAGAACCTCCGCTAAATTAACTCAACCAGAATTAGCAGAGAAAGCAGGAGTGGGTCTTCGTTTCCTCCGAGAATTGGAACAGGGTAAAGAAACACTAAGGTTAGACAAAGTAAATCAGGTGTTAAAATTATTTGGATATAAGGTAGGAGCAGTGCAACTAATAGTAGAGGAAAATGAGAAAGGCTGAAATAAAAATATATGATACAACTTCGGGTTGGTTGGTAGAAGATGAAAATGGATATCATTTTAACTATGATAGTTCTTATTTGAATTCTTCAAATCCTGACCCTATTAGTTTGACCCTTCCACTCAAAGAACAACCTTATACAAGTAAAATCTTGTTCCCTTTTTTTGATGGTCTTATACCCGAAGGATGGTTGTTAGATATTGCTCAAAACAATTGGAAACTAAACCCACGAGATAGAATGGGTCTTTTAATGGCTTGTTGTAAAGATTGTATAGGAGCCGTTAGTGTCCATCCATTAAATAATGAAGAACTATGAAATCGCCACTAACTATTAGTTTGCCTAAGCAAACACCTATAAATAAAAAGGGGATAACATATATGACCGTTAACAAATAAACTTATACATATATGAAAAGATGTCTCTATTGTTACGAAACATTATCTGAAAATGAAGTAGATTTTCATCCTTCTTGTTGTAAAAAAATATTTGGACAATCTACTCCACCGGAATTACCATATACAGAAAATCAAATGGAAGAATTGGCTTTACAGGTAGTGAAAAGTCAAACTACTTTAACAGGGGTACAAGCTAAATTATCTTTGGAATTAACACCAAGTGCAAAGGGAGAAGCCAAACGATTTACAATAGTTGGTCTGTGGGGAGATTACATATTAAAACCACCTACTAAAAATTTTAATCAATTACCGGAGGTAGAAGACCTAACAATGCACTTGGGAGCCATAGCAAAAATAAAAATGGTACCCCATAGTTTGATACGATTACAATCAGGAAATCTTGCCTACATCACCAAGAGAATTGACCGCGTAAAAGGTCAAAAACTTTTAATGGAGGATATGTGTCAATTGACAGAAAGAATGACCGAAAACAAGTATCGCGGGTCTTACGAACAGATTGCTAAAGTTCTTTTGAAACATTCCTCTAATCCGGGGTTGGATTTAGTAAATTTCTTTGAACAAGTGTTATTTTCATTTTTAACCGGGAATGCGGATATGCACTTAAAAAACTTCTCTATAATCAAAACAAAGGAGCAAGGATACATTCTATCTCCCGCTTATGATATGGTGGCAACCGCAATCGTTAATCCTGCCGATGATGAAGATTTGGCTCTAACTCTTAATGCTAAGAAGAAAAAAATTAGCAGAAAAGATTTCACAACGGTATTCAATTCATTTAAGTTAGACAACAAACAACAGGAAAATATTTTTAATAAAATGGAGAAGGCTAAGGATAAATGGTTTCGTTGTATTGATGAAAGTTTTATGAGTGATGAGTTTAAGGTTGCCTACAAAGAATTGATAAAAAACAGATTTGAAAGAATTGCTTAAAATAAATTACAAAAATCATATCAATTACTTTACTTTTTCAAATAATACTATATTTATTATAGTAATAGATAATGATGGGTCTTAAAGACCGGCAAACCCCACCACGAGAAGAAGAGGATATGAAGTGGGGGAATATGATATCTATTATATAAATCTACCTTGAACGTTGTTGGATATGGGTAGTCGGTAATTCCGTTAAAAACTCTGTAGGGCTGAGAAATCAGTTGAGCAACCAGGTTCAACTTAATTGTTGAGCGAGAACATAAACTTTGTTCTCCCCAGCCCAGCAAAAAACAAGAAACTTTCCATTTTCTTAGCAGAAAATAGAAATGAAAAACTAATAAATAAATAATATCTAAAAAAATCTATACTCTTGATTTTAAGAGAATTGAATAAGCAATCATCGCATTAAAATTGTAACTTTCTCCAATAGGGGGAGCAAATGAAAAAGAGGTCGTTATTGACCTCTTTTTTTATGGAAAAAATCAAAGCTTAATTTCTTATAGTCTTCTAAATCTTTTGAAAAAAGACCAAATTACTTCACAAGCATTCATATCCTGACTCGTCTTGCCAATAATTAATTCATTTAGATACTGATAACCTTGTGGCCAAGTATGTCCCCCATTTGTTATAACATAACTTACTACCTCGCTTCCGTTTGTAGAATTTGAATATACTCTTTGTTTTATTGTTGTGCCATCGTTTGCAATATCAGGTAAATCTGTTATTACAGGAGTGCTCGTACATCCATTAATAGTTATCCATTTATCAACTGCTTGAAAATGCGATAAAACCGTTCCTCCTGCTGTTCCACCAGCCGTCATTTGTCCACCAGTAAATGGAACTAATGGGTCGGTAGTTCCGTGAATATAAATTGCAGGGACTGGTCTGCCGGGATTACAACTTGAAGCAATTGTTGTAGCTTCTATTGTCGCAGCATCTACAGCAATTGCCGCAATTCTATTACTTAATTCACAACCCAATCGCGAAGACATAAATCCACCATTTGAGATTCCAGTTGCATATATTTTTGTGCCATCAACAGATAAATTTGCAATTGCATAATCACACATTTGATTGAAAAAACTAACATCATTAATTCCCAATTGATTTGGAGTAGTTGGTCGCCCATCATTCCAATTATTCTGTATTCCGGCAGGATAAATTAACACTACTTTTTCTCTATCTGAAATAGGTTTGAAATTAGCAATGTTAATCATTCCTTCAGGTGTTCCGCTTCCGCCGTGAATTGCGAAAATTAAAGGCATTTTTCCTGCGTTGTTGTAACCTGTTGGAAGATATACTATAAAACTTCTTGCGTTTCCGTCAACTGTTAGATTTACTGTTTTTTGTTCACTTGGTTTGTCAGGGGTTATTGAATTATCTTCTTTGTTACAAGACAATAATGTAATAAAAAGAAGAGAAAAAATTAGCTTGATTTTCATAACTTATCATTTAATAAATTAGGCATTCATTTTTTTGCTAAAATACAAAAATATTTAACACTGGCATTTTCTATGGTTTTAACTCTTGGTTTTTCTAATAGTTAAGTAAATTACCATCGCATCAAAATTGTAACTTTCTCCAATAGGGGGAGCAAAACAAACCCGATACGAAAGTGTCGGGTTTTTTTGTTTTTACAATTTTGTTAAACCATCTTTAAATTAAGTTTAAAACCCAATCTTGCCAAACGGCTGTCAGCAATAGTTTTATCATTAGTGGCTATTTATAAAATTATTGAATTCAGTCTTTGCTGTTTGGCTTTGAAAAATGGCAGTATGACCTCCTGGGACTTCTACAAATTGGCGATTTTGGCAATTGGAGCAATTAATTACATCTTGTTTAAAAGCTGGCCAAGAGTATAATTGTATTGCCATATCATCTAATCCTTGAACAAATAAAATATCCGATTTAAAGCCATTTGTAAAATTAAGTAATGACCTTTGGTGGTAGGCATTGGAATTGGCAACTGTCGTCCCATATATATTTCTTAAATTATTACAGGGATAACTTGCTGGTGCTTGTCCATTTTCTTCTAATTGACATCTATAAACTAAATTCAAAGGGCCTGGTGCATTTGCTATTACACCATTTGTTTGATGCATTGTGTTAAGTCTAGTAACCAAATAGCCACCCTGTGAATGTCCTGCTAAAAATATTTTTTTTACTGTAATTCCTAATTCTTGGTTTGCTTTGTTCTTAACCCATAACAGTGCAGCCTCTGCTTGCAGGATATTGTCACCAAACAAAATATTAAGTTGAGGATGTGCAACACTTATAATCATCATATCTTGTCGATTCAAAATATTTTTAAATTGGTTAAGAGTAGTTTCTGCAGCAGATAAAATATCTTAATCACTTTGCACGGTACCGTGATAAGTAATTAATACATCAAATTCATTTCCTTCAGGCTTGTCAATAATTACATCTACGCCTACACTATTGTAAGAGATAGATTTAGTAATTCTATAAGCCGAAGTATTTGGGTTAGACTGGTTTGCAGAGTTGTCTTTTTCACACGATAAAAACAACAATAATAATAAAGAAATAAAAATTCTCATAATACTAAATTGTAAATATTTATTCAAACTATGTTTACTAATAGACTTTTTTATTTTAATAGGTTTAATCTTCTCGCAATAAACTTAACTATGAAGTTTCCCAGCTTGTCAAAGTATCTAATTTAGAAGTACTTAATTTCAATTTAGCACTAAACACGCCATTTTGACAAACTGCTGTGGTGCATTGTTTTATTGAAGTCCTTTAAAAAAGTTCCAAACTTCTTCCGCATATTCTATATCTCTATTTTGAACTCCACTTGCAGGTGAAGAATTGGTATAAACTGTCTTACTTGGCACAGCGTGACCAGCGTTATTTAGAACAAAATAAATCAATGGTTTTGCACCAGCATAAATTCTTTTTTCTACGTTTCCTGCATCTGTTGTGTTCACATTAAAAGTTGATATGGTTGGATTAATATTTTGTAAACCGTTTCTTTGTAACCAATAATTTAAGGTTGCAGTTTGAGATATTACTTTTCCACGATTACAATTGCCACCAATATCTGCAACACAGCCACCATTTGCCGGCATTGCAGGGTCGCTTGTTCCGTGAGTTATCAAGATTGGCAAAGGCATATTTGAGCCATTTGTACAAAGTCCGCTTTCAGGAAACTGTGGTAAATTTCCACTTGAAACGGCTATCGCTTTAATAGTTTCAGGAAATTGAAAAGCATAAGAATAGGTCATTAATGCGCCATTACTTGTCCCTGTTAAATACATTTTGCTTGAATTAATATTTAACTCTGAGATTAATTTTGAATTTAACTGTTTCAAAAAGAAAATGTCGTCACCTTGACTTCCTGATATATCATCACTTCTACAATCATTCCATCCCGGATTTCCTTGAATGTCGAGTGAACCTTCTGGATAGATTACTAAAAACTTTTCATTGTCTGCAATTGTCCGAAAAACGGATAATGGATGAGCGCCTATTTCTGAAACTCCAATACCAAGTCCACCGCCACCGTGCAAAACTGTTACAACTGCATTTACAGTTGTCATTCCTGTTGGTCTATAAACTAAATATTTTCTGGTAATGTTGTTAATTGTTATATAATTTGTTGTCAAACCTTCTTGGTATGGAATAACATTAGGATTTGAAGGATTTGGATTGTCGTCATCTTTGTTACAACCAAGGGTAAAAATCACGACAAATAATAAAAATATTCTAATCATATTTTATTTAATTATTATAGTTATACCTTGTTAGATATTATTTTCATTAAAAGGTTTAATCTTGACACGCTTTTTTAAAAAAGTACAGGACTCATTTATATGTATGACAAAGTCGTACAAATCAACCTCGTTTTGGGTAGATAGGTATTGCTGTCGTCATATATTATTTCAAATATAGCTATTTTAATTAATAATGTTTAAAATACAAAAATTGTATTATTATGCTATTTTAAGTTCAATCTCCATAACTTCAATATAAAATCCTGTATCTATACATAATTATACCTTATTGATATTATACAATAAAAACTCTTTAATTAATAGTAGTTCATTCATATGAATAGGTTTTAAAGATTTTAAAGTGATTTTCTCCGAAGAAGTATGAAGATAATAACTGAGACAAAGAATTATTTGTTAACTCTTTGTTTTTCTGATTGTTAAATAAATTACCATCGCGTCAAAATTGTAACTTTCTCCAATAGGGGGAGCTTCTTAAAAATCCAGTTTATTTATTTAAACTGGATTTTTTGTTTTTAGGAATATCCTATCCGATTAAATCTATTTATTCAAATATCCAAAATTCCAATTTATTTATAATCTTCCGTGTAACGTGTTTTCTTAAAATAAATTTTTCTATAATGAACAAATAAAATCATTGGAAGAAAGTATGCCACCTCATCAAAATTTAAGATATTTACCTTTTCTAATACTTAAATTAATTTCACTATGAAAAAAGTCGGTATATCATTTTTATTAGTTGGTTTTATTCTTTCTTTCATTTGTTGTAAAAATGATAAATTAGTAAATGAGGATAATCTACAAATTGACGGTCATCCAGCTTGGATTATGCAAAGCAACATCTATGAGGTTAATGTTAGACAATATACTCCAGAAGGCACTCTAAATGCTTTTGCTAAACATCTTGACCGACTTAAAGCAATGGGAGTTGAAACTATTTGGTTCATGCCTATAAATCCAATTAGTAAAGTAGATAGAAAAGGTTCTTTAGGAAGTTACTATGCTGTTTCCGATTTTACTTCTATTAATCCAGAATTTGGGACTTTAGAAGACTTTAAAAATGTAGTGAAAGCAATTCATGATAGAGGAATGAAAGTAATAATTGACTGGGTTCCTAATCATACTGGAGCAGACCATCGTTGGTTAAAACAACATCCTGATTTTTATGTAAAAGACAGTGCTGGAAAAGCCGCAGTAGCTTTTGATTGGGCTGACGTTAGACAATTAGATTTTAAAAATCCTGTCTTACAAGATAGTATGGTAGCAGCTATGAAATTTTGGATAAAAGACACAGACATTGATGGATTTCGATGTGATGTTGCTTGGAATGTTCCAGCTAATTTTTGGAAAAAATCCATTCCACAATTGAAAAAAATGAAAAATGTTTTCATGTTGGCCGAAGGTGATAGCACCTATCTTCCAAAAAGTGGTTTTGACGCAGTATATCCTTGGCACATGTTCAAAATGATGGAAAAAGTGGCCAAAGGAGAAAGACCTGCGTTTAGTTTAGACAGTATTAATAAAGAAAATGAAACGCGTTATCCAAAGAATACCATCCAAATGTACTTCACAAGCAATCATGATGAAAACAGTTGGAACAAGGCCGATTATGGAACTTTTCCAAATGACGTACATGCACCTTTTGCAGTATTTACGCAAACAATGAAAAACTCCGTTCCACTTATTTACAGCGGACAGGAAGAACCTACTTTAAGAGCATTGAAGTTTTTTGACAAAGATCCGATGGAATTTAAAAATCTTAAAAGAGAGAAATTCTACAAAACATTACTTCATCTAAGAAAAAGAAATATAGCACTCTCTGCAAATGCTTCCTTCAAAAAAGTTGAAGCTGGTAATAAAGATGTTATTTATGCATACACCAGAAAAAAAGACAACAAAAAAATCCTTGTTATTTTAAATTTTTCTAATAAAGAGCAAAGTATCAAAATTTCTGATAAAACACTATTAGGAAAAGCTCATAATGTTTTTAACGAAAAAGAAGAAACCTTAAGTGGTAATGAGAGAAAAATAAAGCCTTGGGGTTATGAGGTTTATGAATACTAACACATAGCTAATTTTCAAGAGTGTGTAACATTTCATTCAAAATGATTACTAATAAATAGTTACTTATACTAAACAAACTAAAATTAAACTAAAATATGAAAAACATCAAAATCTCACTTCTTGCAGCAACCGTGCTTTTAGCATCTTGTAGCAAAAAAGAAGAATTGGTATCAGGTATTACCAAAAAGAATATGGATACCTTAGTGAAACCTGGCGATAACTTCGACCGTTTCGTTAATGGAACTTGGGCTAAAAACAACAAAATTCCTGCAGATAAATCATCGTATGGTGCTTTTGATATGCTGTATGACAAATCGCAAAAAGACGTTAAAGCTATCATTGAAGAAGCTTCTAAAGGAAGCTTTTCTGAAGGTTCAGACGAGCAAAAAATTGGAGATTACTACAGCTCTTATACAAATCGTAAAGACCGTGATGCTAAAGGCGTTACTCCTATTCAATCGGAATTAAAAGCTATTGATGCTATTGCGAATTATACGGACTTAGCAACTTATTTTGGAAAAGCTAACAGAACTGGAGTATCAATTCCTTTTTCAGTTGCTGTTACTGAAGATTTTAAAGATCCAAAAAAATACACTTTAATGACTTGGCAAGGTGGCTTAGGACTTCCTGAAAGAGAATACTACCTACAGAACGATGCCAAAATGTCGGACATTCGTAAGAACTATGTAGCGCATATCGAAAAAATGTGGCAACTAGTTGGATTACCAAATGGCGCTGAAAGTGCAGCTAAAGTTATGGCTTTAGAAACTACTTTGGCAACCAACCACATGAAAAAAGAAGACACTCGTAACACAGCAGCGCTTTACAACAAATATGCTTTAACCGATTTAAAATCGTTAATGCCTGATTTTGATTGGACAGCTATGTTAAAAAATGCAGGTGTTGCTAACGAAAAAAATATTGTGATTGCTCAAGTTGCTTACACAAAAAGCTTAAACAACATCATCAAAAATACACCTATTGATACTTGGAAAACGTATTTAAAATGGAGTTTAATTAACAACACTGCTGGTTATTTAAACACTGCTTTAGACAAACAAAACTTCGAGTTCTACGGAAAAACATTGTACGGAACAGAACAACAAGAAGAAGATTGGAAAAGAGCGGTTAGCGCTGTAAATGGTGGTTTGGGTGAAATTGTTGGTAAAGTATATGTAAAAAAACACTTTACTCCAGAAGCTAAAGAACGCATGACAGCTATGGTAAAAAACCTACTTAAAGCTTACGCAGCAAGCATCAAAGAATTAGATTGGATGAGTGCTAACACTAAAAAAGAAGCTCTTGCCAAAGTAGATAAATTCATGATTAAAATTGGATATCCAGACAAATGGAGAGACTACTCAGCATTAAAAGTTGCTAAAAATGATTTGTTCGGAAATGCAACTAGAGCTACCGAATTTGAATACAACCGTATGCTAAACAAATTAGGAAAACCTGTTGATAGAGCTGAATGGGGAATGAATCCTCAAACGGTGAATGCTTATTACAACCCTACGCTTAACGAAATTGTTTTTCCAGCGGCAATTCTTCAACCACCTTTCTTTAATTTAGAAGCTGATGATGCTGTAAATTATGGTGGAATTGGAGCTGTTATTGGACACGAAATCGGACACGGATTCGACGATCAAGGAAGTACTTTTGATGGTGAAGGTGTAATGAGAAATTGGTGGACTCCACAAGATTTAACAGCTTTTCAAACAAGAACAAAAGCGCTTGTTGACCAATACAACAGCTTTAAAGCTTTCCCAGACTTAAACCTTAACGGAAGTTTTACTCTTGGTGAAAACATTGGTGACTTAGGTGGATTGAGCATCGCTCTTAAAGCTTACAAAATGTCACTAAACGGAAAAGAAGCTCCTAAAATGGACGGTTACACAGGAATTCAAAGAGTATTCCTTGGTTGGGGACAAGTATGGTTAGACAAAACTCGTGAAGAGGCCTTGAGAAGTCAAGTAGCTTCCGACCCACATTCGCCTGCTAAATTTAGAATTAATGGTGTGGTTAGAAACATCCCAGAATTCTACGAAGCATTCAACGTAAAAGCAACAGATTCGCTTTATTTAGCTCCAGAAAAAAGAGTTAAAATTTGGTAATCAAATTCAAATCAATAATCAAACCCAGCAGCAATGTTGGGTTTTTTTTAGCTTTAAATTCTGATAGAGAAATTTAAAAAATGGTAACAAATAAATTCACTATTTTTGTTTTGCAAACACTTCAACACAATCAAAAAATGAAAAAATCAATTCTAATAATGGCTTTGGCACTCCCAATTACACTTATGAGTCAAAACAAAATGCAATATCCAACCACCACAAAAGGTCAAGTAACCGATACCTATTTCTATACAAAAGTAGCCGATCCTTACCGTTGGCTTGAAGACGATAGGTCAGAGGAAACTGGTTCGTGGGTGAAAGAACAAAACCGTCTTACTTACGATTATCTTAGTAAAATTCCCTATCGTGACGCCCTAAAATCAAGACTTGAAAAACTATGGAACTACGAAAAAATAAGCGCTCCTTTCAAAGAAGGTAACTTTACGTATTACTATAAAAACAACGGACTTCAAAACCAATCAGTGCTTTACAGAAAAGATGCCAAAGGAGAAGAAAGCGTATTTCTTGACCCAAATACTTTTTCTAAAGATGGAACCTCATCACTTGGTGGTGTAAATTTTTCTGAAGATGGTTCTAAAGTGGCCTACTCTATTTCTGAAGGTGGTAGCGATTGGAGAAAAGTAATCGTTATGGATGCCGTTACCAAAAAAATATTGGAACCAACTTTGGAAGACATTAAATTCAGTGGCGTGTCTTGGAAAGGAAACGATGGCTTCTATTATTCAAGTTATGACAAACCTGATGGTAGCGAACTTTCGGCAAAAACCGACCAACACAAATTGTATTACCATAAAGTAGGAACACGTCAAAAAGACGATAAAGTAATTTTTGGCTTAGACCAAAAAAGAAGATATGTAGGTGGTTATGTAACAGAAGACAATCATTATTTAGTGATTACTGCTTCTACATCCACTTATGGAAATGAATTGTACATTCAAGATTTAACCAAACCAAATAGTCCCATTGTAACTATTGTAGATAATTTCAATAGCGATAATTCTATCATCGACAATCAAGGTTCAAAATTGTTTATTGCTACCGATTTAAATGCACCAAACACACGCGTTGTAACCGTTGATGTTAGCAATCCGAAACCTGAAAATTGGAAAGACCTTATTCCAGAAACCGAGAACGTTCTTAATGTTTCGACAGGAAGTGGTTATCTTTTTGCCAACTACATGATTGATGCTGTTTCGGCTATCAAACAATATGATTATTCTGGAAAATTAGTAAGAAACATCCAATTGCCAGGAATAGGAACTGCTGGAGGTTTTGGCGGTAAAAAAACGGAAAAGGTACTTTATTACTCTTTTACAAATTATACAACGCCGGGTTCAACGTATTCATTTGACCCAAAATCTGGTGTTTCTAAAGTATATCAAACACCTAAAATTGATTTCAATTCCAACGATTACGAATCTAAACAAGTGTTTTATACTTCCAAAGATGGAACTAAAATCCCAATGATTATTACCCACAAAAAAGGATTGAAATTGGATGGTAAAAACCCAACTATTCTTTATGGATATGGTGGTTTTAATATTAGTTTGACACCAAGTTTTAGTATTTCAAATGCCGTTTGGATGGAAAATGGTGGTATTTATGCTGTAGCCAACCTTCGTGGTGGTGGCGAATACGGAAAAAAATGGCACGTAGCCGGAACAAAAATGCAAAAGCAAAATGTATTCAACGATTTCATTGCTGCTGCAGAATATCTAATCTCAGAAAAATATACTTCTTCTGATTTCCTAGCCATTCGTGGTGGTTCTAATGGCGGATTGCTAGTAGGCGCAACCATGACTCAAAGACCAGATTTGATGAAAGTAGCACTACCAGCAGTTGGTGTAATGGACATGTTACGTTACCACACTTTTACCGCAGGAGCAGGTTGGGCATACGATTATGGAACAGCCGAAGACAGTAAAGAAATGTTCGAATACATTAAAGGCTATTCACCAGTACACAATGTAAAACCAAATACTAAATATCCTGCAACTATGGTAACCACTGGCGACCATGATGACAGAGTAGTTCCGGCACACAGTTTTAAATTTGCTGCCGAGTTGCAAGACAAACAAGCTGGTGACAACCCAACATTAATAAGAATAGACATAAACGCCGGACACGGAGCTGGAAAATCAGTAGCAGCATCCATCCAAGAAAGTGTAGATATTATGGCATTCACACTATACAATATGGGAATAACAAAACTTCCGTAGTCAGTATTCAGTGCTCAGTGTTCAGTTAACATAAATACTGAACACTGAACACTGATAAAACTAAACGTCTTTTTTAGATTTCTCCTCCTCTGGAGAAGTGGCTGAAAGCCGAGGTGGCTTTTGATTTTCTTAGATAAAACATCATTTTAAAAATCAGAAAACACGCAAAATGAAATTAATCACACTAACTTAGTGCTAAATGCTAATTGCTAATTGCTGATTGCTAATTGCTAATTGCTGATTGCTAATTGCTGATTGCTAATTGCTAATTGCTAATTGCTAAACACTAAACCCTACTCCTTCTTAGGCAAAGGCGCACCAACAGCAACAGAACAAACATGTCCTTCTTGACCGTGAGGTGGATTCATTCCTGGAGCCGTTTCTACAGGAGCTGCAATAGTTGCAGGTAAGTTATTATTAGTAGTTGTAATTTTTGCACCATTTTGAGTTACCGTTCCTGGAGTTGAACCAGCAGAAGTAATAGTTGCCGATTGTGTTGAAGCCGTTGTTGTTTTGGCTGGAGCCGAATTCAATGGAGCACCAACAGCTACATCACAACGATGCCCTGGTTGACCATGCGCTGGATTCATTCCTTTTCCAACTTTTACTGGTTGAGCCGTTGTTGGAGTTACCATGCCATTTGGTGTAGTCATCATAGGCGCACCAGGTTGTGCAGCAGCAGTTGATGGTGTTGTAGGCTCAGCAGTTGGACCTTTAAAATCATCCGAAAAGGCAGAGGTTTCTGGATTAGTTGAAACTACATTGGTTTCCTCTTCCTGCTTACAAGAAACAAATCCTAAAGCCACTAAAACTATACATGATACTATATTCTTCATAACAATACTTTTTTTGATAACATCAAATATACAAGTTTTATAAAACAAAACAACAAACTGGCTGTCATTTTAAAAAATTCTAATCGTTACTCCAACTAAAAAATCACTACATTTATACCTCCTAAAATAATACTATGTCTGTCGCCAAATACACGCTGCTGCTTTTGTCATTACTTGTACTTACCTCAAGTTGCAACCAATCGCAGTCTAAGGAAAATAAGCCAGCAAAAGCCAAAGTAGATACTGTCAAAGTAGCCAAAGTCATCACTTTAGATACTGTCGATTATCAAAAAAGAATGGTAGCACTAAGCAATGGCGACACTACTGGAAAATGGCCAGTAAAAACCGTTCATCCTTTGCCTGGAGCACTTTTGCCCTACAAACGCATCATCGCTTTTTACGGAAACCTCTATTCTAAACGAATGGGAATATTAGGCGAACTTCCTAAAACGGAAATGCTCAACAAACTAAAAGAAGAAGTAGCACTTTGGAAAGCAGCAGATTCTACGGTAGAAACCGTTCCTGCGTTGCATTATATTGCGGTTACAGCTCAAGGCAAAAATGGTAGCGGTAGCAACTACAGACTAAGAATGCCGTTCAAACAAATTGATACCGTAATGGCTTGGGCAAAAGAAATTGATGCCTTAGTTTTTCTAGACGTTCAAGTGGGACACAGCACTGTGAAAGAAGAAATTGCAACACTAACCGATTATTTAAAACTTCCCAACGTTCACTTAGGCATTGATCCCGAATTTTCTATGAAAGGTGGCGAAGTTCCTGGTGCCAAAATTGGAACCATGTCGGCAACCGATATCAATGATGCCATAGATTTTCTTACTACTCTAGTTACAGAAAACAACCTACCACCAAAAGTATTGGTAGTACATCGTTTTACCAAAAAAATGATTACCGACTACGACCAAATAAAACCAACCGCGCAAGTACAAGTAGTAATTGACATGGACGGCTTTGGCAGCAAAGAACTAAAAAAAGCCACTTGGATGCGAACCATCTACCCAGAACCAGTACAATTCACGGGCTTCAAACTTTTCTACAAAAACGACAACGAAGGCAAAGCCGAAATGTACACACCACAAGAATTACTTCAATTCACACCAAAACCGATTTATATACAATACCAATAAAAAATACTTCCTCAACATTCTTCTCCTCTGAAGTAGTGCCCGAAGGACGAGGTGGAAAACACTACCTTTTTAAAAACCTCTAACGAAAGTTGGAGGTTTTTTTTGTTACTTATTATAACCAAATATTCCAAAATGGAATAGCAATATTTAGTTTATAATATTGCTTATTGGAATAATTTATTATTTCTACTACTATGACAGAAAAAAAAATTAATCAAAACATTTCACACCAATTAGTTAAAGCTAGAGAAGAATTGGGCTTTACTCAAATGAAAGTACAAAACGATAAAATTATCAAACAAAGTACTTTATCTAAAATTGAAAACGGAGTGAAAAACATTAGCGCTGCCAAACTTTTTATTCTGGCTGAATATTATAAAAAACCTATAGAATACTTTTTTGAGAAATAATGAAAGATAAATTAAGAGTCTTTGAAGCTTTTGCAGGATATGGTGGAGCTTCTTTTGGACTTAAAAAAGCAAAAATAAAACATGAAGTTATTGGTTATTCTGAATTTGACAAATACGCATCTGAAATTTTTGAACTAAATCATCCTAAAATCAAAGCTTTTGGTGATATAACACTAATAAATCCTAAAGATTTACCTGATTTTGATTTATTTACTGGAGGATTTCCTTGTCAGCCATTTTCATCTGCTGGTTTAGGAAAAGGTGAGTTAGATATAAGAGGAACACTTTTTTATGATGTAATAAGAATTTGTGAAGCAAAAAAACCAAAACATATTCTATTAGAAAATGTTAAAGGATTGACGACAAAAAGACACAAGGATACTTTTGAGAAAATTCTTAGTGAGTTGAAAAGAATAGGGTATGAAGTTTCTTGGAAAGTTTTAAATTCAAAAGATTATGATAATGCTCAAAATCGTGAGAGATTATGGATTTATGGTTGTCTCGATGGTTTGCCTAATGATTTTGACATTGATCCAGGGAAAATAGAGTTAAAAAAGAGATTCTCAGATTTTCTTGATGAAAATCCTGAAGAAAATTTATTTTTAAATGACAAACAAATATCAAGATTAGAAGAATTACACAAAGTTGATTTTAATGTTAAAGAAAGTCTTTGTCTAGATATTTATAACAAAAAGATTCGTCTTGATGGAACATGTATAACAATAACAGAGCCTCATCATAATTCATTGAGAGTTGTTCATCCTCCTAAGGATGGAAAATTTATTGTAAGAAAGTTATCTGTAAAAGAACATTATAGATTAATGGGTTTTACCGATGGTGAAATGAATTTTGGTAATCAGTCATACCAACAATTATGTAAAAGAGCTGGTAATGGTTGGGATGTGAATTTAGTATCATTGATAACCAAAAAAATCTTTAAAAAATAATTTAACATATTATGAGATTAAATTTATCAACAATGTTCACAAAAATCTCCTCTCCAATAAAAAGTGGAGGGAATGCTGGATGGAATCTAGAAATTGGACAATCTGAAAAATATAATTTCACTTTCACTCATAGTGGTGTTTCTGAAATCTTTAATGGAATGTTATATAATAAAGTGAAAGATGAAACATTATTTAATTATGGTAGTGAAAGTGGAGAAAAGAAATTCAAACTAATTTCAGTTTTTAATAATATCAAATTAAAAATTTTTGATGTTGAAGATTCAAATTTCAAAATTCATGAAATGGTAAATCCATTTATTTTTTTGTTGATGGAGGATGATTCAGAATCTCATTCAAACGAAAATTCAAAAAGGCATATTTTAAAATTCAAAAAAGCATTTAAATATAGTGATATTTCTAATGATAAGTTTTATGATGAAATTGACAACATAATAGGTCTAAATACTCCATGGTTTGGTATTGAAATGAATTATTATCCAGTTATAGAAAAAGAAAGTAACTTATTAGTATTTGATATTATTAAATGTAAAAAAGGAGAAAAAGATTATTATTTAGACTCGTCTGCGAGAGGTAAATTTTGGAATAAATACATTAAGATGTATGACAATTCTTTGATTGAAAATCCAGGAAACAACGAAACTATTTATAATAAAATTAATCTTCCTGATCATGAATCAGGATTAAATAAAATATTTTATGGTGCACCTGGAACAGGAAAATCATATAAAGTTGACACCCTAATTCAAGGTTTAGAATCTAAATATTATGAAAGAGTAACATTTCATCCAGAATTTGATAACGCAAGTTTTATTGGTGGGTATAAGCCGATATCAACAAAGGATGAAAATGGTGATGATATAATTAAATATAAATTTATTCCTCAATCGTTTACAAATATTTATGCAAGAGCTTGGCAAAATATTGAAAATCCATATTATATGGTGATTGAAGAAATAAATAGAGGCAATTGTGCAGAGATTTTTGGTGAATTATTTCAACTCCTAGATAGAAATTCTAATTATTCTGTTTCTCCTTCAAGTGAGTTAAAAGAATATTTAGAGAATGAGGTTTTTGAAGATAAAAATCATGAAGGAATCATAAATGGATTAAAACTACCACCCAATTTAAACATTTATGCGACAATGAATACTTCAGACCAATCTCTATTCCCAATGGATAGTGCTTTCAAAAGAAGATGGGATTGGGAATATATTCCTATTTGCTACAAAACAACAGATGATTTTGGTAAACCAAACGATTCATATTATTTTGAAATTGATATAGAAAATGGTAAAAAGTATAGTTGGTTAGATTTTATTAAAATAGTCAACCTAAATCACATTAAAATAAATCCTTCACTAGGTATGGATAAATGTATTGGTAACTATTTTATTAAGCCTGATAATGATAAAACAATCTCATTACAACCATTCATAAACAAAGTAATTTTCTATTTATGGAATGATGTCTTTAAGGATGAGGACAATAAAGTTTTTGAAGAAAACACATCATATGAAGATTTCTTTCCAATTAGTTCAAATGGTAAGAAAAAAATTAACGAGTTATTCGATAGAATTGAACTACTTCCTATAAAAGATTATAAAGAAAACCAACAAGAACCTAAATTAGGATTAGTAGCCGAAGATAAAGAAGAAATGGATTCGTAATACCATGAAAATCTTAATTGAAAACGAAATATATCCAATAGAATTACTTCAAGAAGTATTCGATGATCCAAAGTTTTATAAACAAAACGGTTTGGAAGGATCTATAACGTCTGTTGGTTATTATCATTCTTTTGAGAAAAATAGTTTGGTTTTTATGATACCTAAAGTCTTTATGCGTGATAAAGACAAAACTGTTTTTGGCTGTACAAAAAATGAATTGGTTAACTTAATTGAAAACGAATCTATAAAACATAAAACCCAATACAATTGGGTTAGACAACTATCAGTACACTTTTACAATAGTTTAACTGAATTCAAAAAAAGATATAATCAAACTTCAATAATTCACAATTCTGAAACCTTTGAACTAAACACAAATTTAGGCGACAAAGAATATTCCTTTCTTGATTTATTATTAAGCTTTGTAAACTTCTATAAAAAGAACAAACAACAAATCTTATTCAAGCATATTGAATTTGTTTCCAACCAAGCAAAAAAACCAAAATGGGAGAAAACCATTAGAAAATCATTACCGATTTTATTAAATGGAAAAACTCCAATTTATACGGAAATAAGAAACAAGAAGAAAATAATCAATAATGAAGAGGAATTATTAACCTACTTCTTTTCAATACTAAATCGTTTAAACAAACAACATAATTTAAATCTTAAAATCGATAAATCATATAATTTAATTGAGGGAATTCCTTTTGAAAGATTATGCAGAAATGGCAGTTCTAAACTAAGAAAAATTAAGCATCGTTATTTCAATGATACATTAAGAAAAATGTATGTTTTATGTGATTTATATTTTTCACAATTTGACAAAAGTAGCATCAAAAGAAAAAAAGAAGATTTCCTAGCCATTAACAACTATAACTTAGTTTTTGAAGATATGGTAGATAAATTGTTCTCTGATAAATTAATAACTTTAGAAGTCGATGGTATTACAATAGAAAAACTTAAAAACAATGATGATGGTAAAATTATAGATCATATTTATGATTATAAATCTTTAATTGATACAAGTAATATTTTCTATATTGGAGACTCAAAATATTATAAATCAAACAATAATGCTGATAAAGTTTCAAAGTATAAGCAATTTACCTATGCAAAAAATATAATTCAATTTAATATTGATTTATTGAATAAAAAAGGAGAAAATAATATTGGTAATTTAAGATATAGAGATGGAATAACTGAAGGTTATAATATTTCTCCTAATTTCTTTATTTATGGATATATAAATGATGTTTCCGATTATGAACAACATTCCATTGTCAAGAAAAAAGAAACAATACCATCATTTCATTTTAAAGAGAGATTATTTGATAGAGATACATTATTTGTTCATCAATACAAGATAAATTTTTTATATGTTTTAAAAGCTTACACAAACTTCAATGAATCTGAAATAAAAGATTTTAGAAAGGAAATAAAAGACACTTTTAGAAATCACTTTCTTGATTTTTTTAACAATAAAGAAGAATGTGGTTTTGAATTTTACGAATCAAAACTTCCAACGGAAGAGTATAAAACATTTGTAAATCAAAACTTTAAAAAATTAAATGGTAAATGTTTTTGCACTATTGACAATAAATTATTACTAGCAAAACATAAAGATGATTCAGAATTGGAAGAGCTATTAGCTTATTTCAAAAAAATTGATGCTTTACAATAATTTCAAAACAACTCTATCCTCTCTTCAACCAACCAGTCACACTAAACCTTCTTTCATTGGTAACTAAAACTTCGTGTTGCAGTTCGTCGCTTTTAAAGAAAACGGTTTTACCTTGCATGGGTGCAATGGTTTGGTTATTGGGTTTTTGGTGTATAAAGAGTTCGCCACCATCTTCGGTGTTCCAATGTGGGTTCAGGTAACTCACCATCGAGAATTGGCGTTTGTTGTCGTCTTCAAATTGGTCTAAATGCGGTCGGTAAAAACTTCCAATTTCATATAGCGAGTAATGAAACTCATAGCTTTTTATGTTGGTAAAACAAGTCTCGTTTAGGTACTCAATAAACGCTTCTATTTTTTCTAGAAACTCCGTTTCGTGGCGGTTGTTGTGGGCTTTGTCTAGCCAATAAATCTTGTCGTTTCTTATCAAATCGTCAAAAACCATAGTGCCATCGTTGCCAACACCAGCCGTAATCATCTTTTGGTCGTCGTTCAAAGCAAGCATATTGGCTTTTAAATGATAACACAAATCATCACTCAAAAAGTGGTCGGCAACACCCACTTTATGTTCCATATAACTCGCAATCAAGGTTTCAAAATTTGCATCCATACTACATTCCCAACACTTGATTAGACAAGATGGTGTAAGGTAACGCTTTAAAAACCGGTAAAGTTCTTATTTAACGTTTAGTACAAGAATTAACTCCTGTTTTAATAGTAAGTAATTTGGTTTCTGTAATTTCTATTGAACTTAAGAATAATCGTTTTCAGTTCACTTCGAAAATTATTCTGTCAATTTAGTTATATTTGCGTCTATGGAAGAAAAGAATTTGTATATAATTGCAGGTTGCAACGGTGCTGGAAAAACAACAGCCTCTTTTACTATTCTTCCTGAAATTCTAGATTGCAAGGAATTTGTTAATGCTGATGAAATTGCAAAAGGACTCTCACCATTTCAGCCAGAAAAAGTTTCCTTTGAAGCTGGTAGAATAATGCTTAACAGAATTGAAGATTTGTTGTCTCAAAATGAAAATTTTGCATTTGAAACAACACTAGCAACAAGGAGTTATAAAAACAAAGTTCTTGAAGCAAAAAAAAGAGGTTACAATGTTACACTACTATTTTTTTGGCTTAAGAATCCAGAACTAGCTAAAGAAAGAGTGAAAATAAGAGTTCTTGAAGGTGGTCACAACATCCCTGAGGATGTAATCGAAAGAAGATATTATAAAGGAATTAAAAACCTTTTTGAAATTTATCTTTCAATTGTTGATCAAGCGTTACTTTTTGATAACTCTGAAGGAAAACATGATTTAATTGCAGAAATGTCGGCGAGTGAAGAATTAAATATTCTAAATGAGAATAAGTTTAACGAATTAATAAATTACTTATGTCACCAGAATCCAAAATAGAAAAAAGAAATAAAATCTTGAAAGGTTTAGAAAAAGCCTACGAAAAAATGATTGCATTCAAAAAAGAGCACAAAAGTGAACTTGTAATTATTCAAGATAATAAAATAGTTAAAATCAAACTATAATTAGATATTTTAAACTTCATTAGTTTATAACGAGTGTATTTTTATGTATGCCGAGTGTATGCTAGAAGTAAGAATGAAGTATAGAATAGATTACTCAGAAGTATCAAATTAACTATTAGATTATTTCAAATTTACTACAACATTTAAAGTATCACTCCATCTTAAAAATCCGTCCTTATCCGCGTTGCAAAGCATCCGTCCAATCCGCGTTCCATAAAAGCGAAGCGCATCCAAAAACCATAAAAACTATATTTGTATAACTATAATAGGATTTATTAATCTGTATAGTTATTTTAGGACGGGTCAAACGTATAGATACTTCATAGATAAAGCATAGATAGTGTATAGATAAAGCATGGATAGTGCATGAAATGTGAAAGAATTAAGTAGTTAAAAAACAGTAGTCAAATAAGTCCTATTCAATCCAAATACACCAAGTAATTTCTAATAATAAAGCATTGATAAAATAAAGAGCTTTTATTTTCATAAATACAAAAAATAGTGATTTTTAATAAATAATTAATAAAAATCAATATACAACCCTATTTTTTCATTCAAATTAAACTAAAAATACTACTATTTTTATAATTTTACCCTATTATTTTTAGGGTATAGTGTAAAAATAAATAAAAATGGGTTTAGAAAAACGTTGGATATCGGCTTTTGTAATTATTACTGTAGTAGCAGTAACAGGTTTGTTTTGGCAACACCAACCGCCAACTACCAATTTCAACGAAGCCAACACCATTAACTTTGCTGATGTAGCTTGGTTGCTCACAGCATCGTGCTTAGTTTTACTAATGACACCCGGACTTTCCTTTTTCTATGGCGGTATGGTAGGTAAGAAAAACGTTATTTCTACCATGCTCAAAAGTTTCATCTGCCTTGGAGTCGTAAGTTTGTTATGGGTAACCGTAGGATTCAGTCTCTCCTTCGGAAGCCCAATAGGAATCAACCTCAACGGAACGTATTATGGAATTATTGGCAACCCACTAGATTTTGCCTTCTTCGATCAAGTAGAACTTTTGCCTCACAAAGCTTTAGGTTCTAGTATTCCTTTCATCTTGTTTGCCCTTTTTCAAATGAAATTTGCTGTGATTACGCCTGCAATCATAACCGGCGCTTTAGCCGAGCGTATTCGCTTTATCTCTTTCCTCTTATTTATTTGTTTGTTTACAGTTTGTATTTACGCACCGTTATGCCACATGATTTGGCATCCTCACGGCCTATTGGGTGGTTATTTCGGCGTAAAGGATTTCGCTGGAGGTACAGTGGTACACATGAGCGCAGGTTTCGCAGCATTAGCAGGAGTCATTGTTTTGGGCAAAAGAAAAAACAGCGAACACATTCCAACCAACATTCCGTTCGTACTTCTAGGAACCGGATTGCTATGGTTTGGCTGGTTTGGTTTCAATGCAGGTTCGGCACTTGCAGCCAACGCAACAGCAGCTATGGCATTTGCAACAACCACCATCGCGTCAGCTTCAGCCATGATGACGTGGGTATTTTTTGATAGACTAAACGGAAGAAAAGTTTCCGCTCTCGGAGCTTGTATTGGAGCAGTAGTTGGTTTAGTTGTAATCACACCATCAGCAGGTTACATAACCGTTCCACAAAGTATCTTCTTCGGATTCATAGGCGCCATAGTTTCCAACAAAATGGTCTATTGGAAAAAGCTAAAGCAAATAGACGACACGCTAGACGTTTTCGCCTGTCACGGAGTAGGCGGAATAATGGGTATGATTCTAACAGCCATCTTCGCCCACGGAGAAAACGCAAGCCTACTTCACGGCGGTTGGAGTGTTTTTGGTCACCACATGATGGCATTGGTTTTAGTCTCTGCGTTCACTTTTGGAGGCGCTTATTTACTTTTCAAACTAACCAACCTCATCATCCCAATCCGCGTCACAGAAGAATCTGAAGACTTAGGTTTGGACTTGTCCCAACATGGTGAGAAGTTCTAACTCAAAATTAAAAGATCGCAACACTGATTAAAGAAATTTTTAAAATTATTATAATTTCTTTAATCAGTGTTCCAAAAAAATAAGTGTATTTGATAAAATTTTTCCTATTTTTATCAAAACAAATCCCATGAAAAAACTACTTCTCACACTAGCACTTATAACACAATTGTCCTTTGCCCAAGACAAACAAGCTATAAACACAATGCTAGACAATTGGCACAAAGCAGCAGCTGATGTTCAATTTGACAGCTACTTCAGTTACTTAACAGATGACGCTATCTACATAGGAACCGATGCCACAGAAAACTGGAATAAAAAACAATTCCAAGCTTTTGCAAAACCCTATTTCGATAAAGGTCGCGCATGGAGTTTCACAGCTTTAGAAAGAAACATCTACTTCTCTAAAGACGGAAAAATGGCATGGTTTGACGAACTTTTAAACACCCAAATGAAAATCTGTAGAGGTTCTGGTGTACTCGTAAAAGTAAAAAACACTTGGAAAATAAAGCACTATGTATTATCGATGACCATCCCCAACGACAATACCAACGATGTCATAAAAACAAAGGCGCCAATAGAAGATGCGCTGATTGAAAAACTAAAAACTAAAGTTCCTTAATTGGAACTTTTTTTATGCCCAATAAAACCAAACCTTTTTTTTTCTCGTACATGACTCTATAAACAAATCAAGAACGTCATGAAAATTAACAAAAAAGTAAAAATCGCTCTACTCAGTCTTCTGGGAATCGGACTATTATTTTTTGCAATATTAGTCTATCACATAGCTAATGCTAGACCAATTGAAAATGCAACCATCCAAATCAGCAGAATCGATTTTGACAAACCATTTGATTCCATCGGAACGGTTGAAATAAGAGAAAAACTACACGCTATTAAAGGTGTAAAAAGTGACATTATTATCAAAAACAATGTAGTGGTCTACTTTCACGACAACACCATAGCCAACTCAGAAAAAGTGTATAACGAATTAATGAGTAAAGGAAATTATAAAGCAGAACGTTTTGTATTACCAACCAATCTTGCCAACAAGCAAGTGTGCCCAGTAATCAAGAAAGATGGCTTGAGTTATAAGTTTACCAAACTAGTACAATCAATTTTTTAATTAATCTTTAAATATAAATGCTATGACTAAATTTTCAAAACTTGCACTTTGTGCATTGGTAATTGGAGCATCAGTGTTCACATCTTGTAGTGATGATGATGAAACACCAGCAGCTCCAGAAAAACCATCAATTTACGCTAGATTGGGTGGAACAACAATGGTAGCCGATCCAGACAATGCTGGACAAATGATCGAGCAAGGTCGTTTGAGCTACAGAAAAGTGGTAAATTCAACAATTGGACTAATCGTTGCTGATGTTCAAAATGGTGCTTCAGGTAACTTAGGCGCACATTTTTCGCCAGTACTTACAGAAGTTGGTGCAGGAAACACAACTAATTTAGCCATTCTAGTGGATAACTTAACCGATTTCTTCTCGTTCAACACAGGAGGAACAAATCCAGTAAATACTTACTCAGGACTTAACATGGTTGATGCTCACAATCCAGCAACTAACCCAAGAATGGGTGTAAAATCTACTAATGCAAACTACGACAAATTTGAAGGTTATGTAGGTGCTGCTGCCGTTGCTAACGGTGTACCAGCTAACTCAGAACTATATAATGATGTAGTAGCTGTATTAGAATCTCTAAGAGCTCCGATTGTTCAACAATAGGATTTTTTTGTTTAGAGTGAGCGCTACCTTGTTCTTGGGGTAGCGCTTTTTTTATGCCTATTATTTTTGTTTCTTCAAATTTTCCAACATTTCAACTGTCATGTTTTCTATGTTGAAATCGTTGCTCCAACCCCAATCTTCTCTTGCAGAAGTATCATCAATAGAAGCAGGCCAACTATCAGCAATCTTCTGACGGAAATCAGGATTATAATCTATAGTAAAATTTGGATAGTGTTTCTTAATCTCTTCAGCAATCTCTTTTGGAGTAAAACTCATCGCCGATAAATTATAAGAAGAACGTATTTTAATCTTTTCTAAATCGGCTTGCATAATGCTAACGGTTGCTTTAATAGCATCATCCATATACATCATGGGCAAAGCAGTATCTTCTGAAAGAAACGAAGTGAACGAACCTTTTTCAATAGCTTTGTGATAAATATCTACCGCATAATCCGTTGTTCCGCCACCAGGTTCAGTAGTCCAACTAATTAATCCTGGATAACGAATACTTCTTACATCTACACCATATTGATGGTGATAATATTCGCACCAACGCTCGCCAGTTTGTTTAGAAATTCCGTAAACTGTTGTCGGTTCCATTATAGTAAACTGAGGTGTGTTTTCTCTTGGTGTCGTAGGTCCGAAAACCGCTATACTTGAAGGCCAAAATATCTTCTTAATCTTTTTTGCTTTCGCCAAATTCAACACATGAAATAACGAATTCATATTCAAATCCCAAGCAAAAGCAGGATTCTTCTCAGCTGTAGCAGAAAGTAAAGCCGCCATTAAATAAACATCGGTAATCTGATATTGTTCAATTAAATGCTCAATCTGATTGTAATCTAAAGCATTAACCACTTCAAAAATGCCATTGTTGACAATATCATTATTCAATTTTCGAATATCCGAAGCAATCACGTTGTCATTTCCGTAAATACTTCTTAATTTGGTGGTTAACTCGGTACCTATTTGCCCACAAGCACCGATTATTAATATTTTAGTAGTCATAGTTTGTTTGTTTGTATTACAAAGATAACGTTTTCGTTAGAATGATGTTACAGTTTCCATTTGAAAAACAATTAGTGAACATTTATAAAACCTTTCACAAAATCTCTAAAACAAAACTCCTACTTTTGTACTTTTGTAATCAAACCCATTATTCTTCTAATGAAGTTATCATCGATATATCTAGTTTTCTTTATGTTAGTATTGGCATCGTGTCAAAACGATAACACTACACTGATTATTGAACAACAGAAAGAAGCAAAGAAAAAAGAAGTCATTTTCAACAACATCAACCGCGGATGGGTTTTTAATATTGCACCTGTAGAATCTTTAACACAAAGCCGCATCAACAGTTGGATGGAATGGCGTAACTTTCTAACAGAAATCAATCAAAAACCAAAGAGTACCATTGGCGCTTTTCAGAAAAAATCGAAAGCCCTTTCTGTAAAAGTAATGGACTTAAACAACAATATTCCATTAGAATTCAATAAACCACAAGTTAAAGCCAGAATAGCTGTTGTAACAACCAAAATAAAATCGTTGGATTTATTCATTCACCTAAACCAAATTCCTGACGCAAAAGTTGTAAAACTAATTGGCGAAATAAATATGGAAGTAGAATACCTTCAATTACAGATGGAAGAAATTGTAAAAAGAAGTCTAATACCAAGAGAAGATGGCGAACCAGATATGATGAGTATGAAAGACTCAACAAGAGCTGTTCCATCTACAAACATTGATCCCGATTTAGAATAATTTTGAGTAAAAATAACGTCCTTTCTGTCTATCAAAAGTCGGCAAAAGTCCAACTTTTATCTAATGCTTTAGAGCAACGTGATTCCAAAATAAATGCGAAAGGTTTATTGGGTTCTGCGTTGTCTTTTGTAATTCAATCTACTTTTGAAAAAGCGGAACTACCTTTTCTTTTGTTATTTAGTGATAAAGAAGAAGCTGCTTATTATCTCAATGATTTAGAACAACTCATCAACGATCAAGATGTGTTGTTTTATCCAGGTTCCTACCGTCGTCCTTATCAAATAGACGAAACCGATAACGCCAACATTCTACTTAGAGCCGAAGTTTTAAATAGAATCAATTCGCGTAAAAAACCAGCTATTATTGTTTCGTATGCCGAAGCTATTTTTGAAAAAGTAGTCACTAAAAAAGACCTTGACAAAAACACGTTAAAGATTGCTGCAAACGACAAAATAACCATCGATTTTATCAATGAAGTACTTTTTGAATATAATTTTAAAAGAGTAGATTTTGTAACAGAACCAGGAGAATTCTCTGTTCGTGGTGGAATTGTGGATGTTTTTTCTTTTTCAAATGATAATCCTTATAGAATAGAGTTTTTCGGAAACGAAGTAGATTCCATCAGAAGTTTTGATGTTGAAACACAATTGTCTATCGAAAAACTGAAGAAAATCTCCATCATTCCTAACGTTGAAAACAAATTCTTCGAAGAAAACAGAGAAAGTTTCTTAGACTACATCGACCAGAAAACAGTACTTTTTATTCAGAATACCGATTTACTTTGCCAGCAACTAGACAAACTTTTTGCAAAAGCAAAAGAAGTATTTGATAAATTAGACACTACCATAAAACATCTTGAACCTAAAGATTTATTTCTTAATCAAGAACAATTTTTGAAGAAAGCATTAAACTTTTCTGCAGTAGAATTGAGTAATGCGCCAACTTATAAAATTGATAAAACTATAGAATTTCATATTCAACCGCAACCTTCGTTCAATAAGCAATTTGATTTATTGATGAACAACTTGGCAGAAAATCATTTCAACGGAATTAAGAATTACTTGTTTTGTTCCAATGAAAATCAAGCCAATCGTTTTCATGATATTTTTG
This sequence comes from Flavobacterium chungnamense, assembly GCF_039539165.1. Classification (NCBI taxonomy): domain Bacteria; kingdom Pseudomonadati; phylum Bacteroidota; class Flavobacteriia; order Flavobacteriales; family Flavobacteriaceae; genus Flavobacterium; species Flavobacterium chungnamense. Next base: position 28,432 of record NZ_BAABCS010000009.1, on the reverse strand, counting down.
AAGATATTGATGAAGAGAATCATGAAAGCGTTCGCAAACAATACAAAACCGTTGTTTTCCCATTGTTTCAAGGATTTATTGATGAAGAAAACCAAATAGCGTGTTACACCGACCATCAAATATTTGAACGTTACCACAAATTCAATATTAAAAACGGTTATTCCAAGAAACAAACCATCACTCTAAAAGAGTTGACTTCCTTGACTGTAGGCGATTATGTAACGCACATCGATCACGGAATTGGAAAGTTTGGAGGATTGCAAAAAATACAGGTTGAAGGTAAAACACAAGAAGCTATAAAATTGGTTTACGCCGATAATGACATCGTTTATGTAAGCATACATTCGCTGCATAAAATTTCTAAATACAACGGAAAAGACGGCGCACCACCAAAGATTTACAAACTAGGAAGTGGCGCTTGGAAAGCTTTAAAACAAAAAACAAAAGCACGAGTAAAACATATTGCCTTCAACTTAATTCAGCTTTATGCAAAGCGAAGATTGGAAAAAGGATTTGCTTGCGCGCCAGACAGTTATTTACAAAAAGAGTTGGAAAGTTCGTTCATTTATGAAGATACTCCCGACCAAATCACCTCAACACAAGATGTAAAAGCCGACATGGAAACCGATAGACCAATGGATCGATTAGTCTGTGGCGACGTAGGTTTTGGTAAAACAGAAGTTGCCATTAGAGCAGCATTTAAAGCCGTTGATAACGGAAAACAAGTGGCTGTTTTGGTTCCGACAACAATCTTGGCTTACCAACATTATAGAACTTTTTCAGAACGATTAAAAGACATGCCAGTCACGGTAAATTATTTGAACCGATTTAGAACGGCAAAAGAAAGAACCGAAACCATAAAATTACTTGGTGAAGGAAAAGTTGATATCATCATTGGAACCCATCAATTGGTAAACAAAGATGTAAAATTCAAAGATTTAGGGTTGTTGATTATTGATGAGGAGCAAAAATTTGGTGTAAACGTAAAAGACAAACTCAAAACGATTTCGGCCAATGTGGATACGTTGACTTTAACGGCGACGCCAATTCCGAGAACGTTGCAATTTTCTTTGATGGCTGCTCGTGATTTATCAGTAATTACAACACCTCCACCAAATAGATATCCAATTGAAACACATGTGGTTCGTTTTCACGAAGAATTAATTCGCGATGCTATTTCGTATGAAATTCAAAGAAACGGACAAGTGTTTTTTATCAATAATAGAATTGAAAACATCAAAGAAGTTGCCGGAATGATTCAGCGATTGGTTCCAGATGCACGCGTCGGAATTGGTCACGGACAATTAGACGGTAAAAAATTAGAAGAATTAATGTTGGCTTTCATGAATGGCGAATTTGATGTTTTAGTAGCTACAACAATCATCGAAAGTGGTTTAGATGTGCCCAATGCGAATACAATTTTCATTAATAATGCGAATAATTTTGGTTTGTCCGATTTGCATCAAATGCGTGGTCGTGTGGGAAGAAGTAATAAAAAAGCATTTTGTTATTTCATTACGCCACCATATTCTGCGATGACCGATGATGCTAGAAAACGTATTCATGCTTTAGAACAATTTTCAGAATTAGGAAGCGGATTTAACATTGCCATGAAAGATTTAGAAATTCGTGGTGCTGGAGATCTATTAGGTGGTGAACAAAGTGGATTCATTAATGATATAGGATTTGACACTTATCAAAAAATCATGAACGAAGCCATTGAAGAGTTGAAAGAAAACGAATTCAAAGATTTGTATCCAACAGAAAACGACATCGAAACCAAAGAATACGTAAAAGATTTACAAATCGACACCGATTTTGAATTACTCTTCCCAGACGAATACATCAATAATATTACCGAGCGTTTGAATTTATACAACGAATTGAGTTTGATTAAAAACGAAGAAGCATTACAAGTATTCGAACAGAAATTAATTGACCGATTTGGAGCTCTTCCAAAAGAAGCTAATGCCTTACTAAACAGCATTCGAATCAAATGGAAAGCAACCACTGTAGGTATTGAGAAATTGGTAATGAAACAAGGTAAAATGGTAGGCTATTTTGTAGGCGACCAACAAAGTGATTTCTACCAATCGAATCGTTTTATGAAAATGGTTCAGTTTGTTCAAATGAACAGTAGCCTATGCAAAATGAAAGAAAAAGAAACCAAAAACGGACTTCGACTGCTATTAACTTTTGAGAATGTAAAATCAATAAACAAAGCTTTGGAGTTGATGAATAGAATATAAAACAAAAGCCATCTGAATCAGATGGCTTTTGTTTATTCTAAAGATATTCTTATCTTCTTAGTACTTTGAAATTAGCTTCTTTATCGCCATCAAACTTCAATTTGAAGAAATAAGTTCCTTGAGCAAATGCTGAAATATCAACATTAGTAGTAGTCTCATTCAAGTTTTTATCTAACAATAATTGCCCAGTAACATTATAAACTTGAATTTGATTGATAGTTGTTTTTGAATTGATTGTAACCTTTCCATTAGATGGATTTGGATAATAACTAAAATCAATATAATTGTTACTATTAGTATTTAATCTTGGCGAACAAGTAATGTTTGCAATATAACCTGCATCAATCACTCCTTGATCAGAATAAAACTTAACCGTTAAAGAACCATCAGTTGCAGAAGAAACAAACGGACCAGGAATATCTGTACCAGTAGAACCCCCAGGATTCATTAATGGTGCAGCAGTCGAATTTCCATCATAAACATATAAATAATCATAATCTAATTCTAGAGAAAATGCCGAAAAGGTCAATACAATTTCATTGTTTGCAACATTTGGAATAATTGTTCTTATTACAGTTTCCATATCTGTATAATCTCCTGTTGCGCCACCAGAATCTGTAAATACAATACCACTACAAAAGTTTGCTGCAGTCACAAAAATTAATTGTCTTCCTCCAATTTCAAGACCTGCTGTACAACTCGGACTAATTTCTGCCACATAGTATGAGTTAGAATTTAAACCATTTACAACATAATTATTTGTAGTAACGGTAACCCAACTACCAGGTGTTCCTCCAAAAGGATACACTCTAACTTTCCAAGCAGTAAATGTTCCAGAATCAATCCAACTAACAGTTGCAGTATCTGTCCCTACATTATTTATTGATATAGATGAGACTGTGTTGATACAGGTATTTATACAATCTGTACTCAAACAAGGACCATTATTTACAGCTGTTAAAACTGCGTTTTTAGGCTGTGTACCAAATCCGTTACTAAATTTAATTCCTACACCGCTTACTAGGTGACAATAACTCATGATTGTTCCTTTTGTAGTAGTTGAAGGAATAGTTAAAGGTGTAGTTCTACAAGAATAACCTTCTGCTGAAGATCCTAATGCAGACGACGCACAATTATCAATAGCTGTATTATTTCCGTTCCATGCACAAGAATGAGTATGCCTAGAACCTAACAAGTGACCAAACTCATGAGTAATTACTTGAACGGTCCAAGAATATACTGGAATTGCTGGTGGTGTTGCTCCTGTATATGAAAAGTTAACATCAGAATAACTAAAATTATTTTGAGAACACAACCCATTTATTCCAACTGCAACTCCTCCCAATCCTCCTGGATCAATTCCAACTAGTTGTCCAACATCTCCATCAAAAATAGGTCGCACCTCATTGAACTTATACAAGTAAGTTGAAGAAGAAGTACCTATTCCTTCATACGGATCTAGAGTAGTCCAAATGAACATTGATTTCAATGATACTGTAATGCCATCAACAGCATAAAGTGATTTGACATTGTTAAAAACAGAAGTCATCCAGTTGGTAGTAGTAGTAGTACTATTTCCATTTGATTGAAATAAATTATAGTCAACTTCAAAATACATTGTAACACATCTTACACTATTGATATCTCTATTTGCAACTATTGATTCATCGCTATGAAGTGATTCATCATCTTTGAAAGAACATTCAAATCCACTTCCTACTTGCATTTTAGAATCGGAATAAACGATATAGTCATTAACATTATTCGTTTTATCTAATTTTCCAATTACTAAATTATTTAGATCATCATTGGAGGCAACTCCATTTAGTTCATTAGGAAAGAAATTAAAAGATGCAACAGAATTGTAATCGCCTTTAACAATTCCACGATAGTGAACTCCTTTTTCGTAAGCTATATTTTTTGCTTTATCTGTATCTACATGAAATCCTTCTGCGAATAAATTTACTTTGTATAAATCTAATTTTACAATTGACCCATTGTAAGGAATTGATAATTCTATAAATTCATATTTATTGGCAACGATATCGTTAACAACGGTAGTTTTAATTGTTGCTAATGTGGCATCAGTGACAACATTATTCATATTCTCATCTGGTTTAACTTGTGAGGCTGTTAAAACCGTAAAAGGTCTAAAAACAACTCTAGATGCTTCTAATTCTTGAATCTTTTTCGCAACTTCATTCTGTGCAAACAAGAAAACAAAACTAAACAATGAGGCAATTGTAAAGATTTTTTTCATAGTATTTAAGGTAAAATTATGTGGTAAAGTTAATAAAAATGTAATTAGTTTATAATAACAGTAAAATAAATGTGTGATTTTTATAAATTGTTTAATCTTAGAAATAAAAAAAAGCGTCTTCCAAATGTTCTATCTTCAACTCATTGTCTTCTTTATAAACCGAAATAATATCAAATCGAACTTCCAAATCTAAATCATTGGAAATCAAATATTCATTTACGGCTTTGACCAAAAGTTGGATTTTTTTTGGCTTTACAAAATCTTGAGGCAATCCAAACTCTAGTGAGGAACGAGTTTTTACCTCGACTATGGAAAGTGTATTTTCTTTTTGGGCAATAATGTCGATTTCGGCTTTTTGGAACGTCCAATTAGTTTCAAGAATATCATAGCCATTCTTTTGCAGAAAATCTACAGCTAATTCTTCTCCCAGTTTCCCTAAATCATTGTGTTCTGCCATTTTTCAGATTGTTGGATTTTTTAGACTATTGGATTGTTGGATTTCTTTGAATGCTTTTTCTAAAAATCTAATAATCCAAAAATCTAACCATCTATTCAAAAACCACTTTACTCTCTAAATCGTTCACTTCCATTGTTACTTGCTTTCCAAAAATCAAGGCACGATTATCTGCCATATGTCCTGCAGGAAAATTATAAATTATAGGAATATTATAGTTTTTAGTAACATCTTGAATGATTTCTAGTGCGTTTTTTCCCCAAGGAATATCATTGTCTTTCATTTTGGTCATTCCGCCAACGATGATTCCTTTCAAACTTTCAAGACAACCATTGCGTTTTAAGTTTATCATCATTCTATCAATATGATACAAGTATTCATCTAAATCTTCAATAAAAAGAATTTTATCAGAACAATCAATTGCCGATGGAGAACCAAACAAACTGTATAAAATAGATAAATTTCCTCCAACTAATTCACCTTTAGCTGTTCCGTATTTATTCATAAACTCACATGGAACAGCATATTCTATAGGTTCGCCAAACAAAGCTTTTCTTAAAGTCTCTTTTGCTTCTTCACTCGCTTTAGAACTCACAGGCATAATTCCGTGAATTGATGCATAACCCATAGTGTTCAAATGACTATGTAAAACGGTAACATCACTAAAACCAACTATCCAATTAGGAGATTGCTTAAATTTTGTAAAATCTAATAAATCAATCATTCTCACTGTTCCATAACCACCACGAACACACCAAATAGCTTTAATGTTTGGATTGTCTAACTGCTCTTGAAAATCGGCTGCTCGTTGCTCATCAGTTCCTGCTAATTGGTTATTGTCTAAACCTATTGTAGAACCAACAACTACTTCTAAACCCCAATTTTTCAACCAAGAAATGGCTGGTTTTAGATTGTCTTCAATGTTTTTACGAGCTGTTGCCACAATAGCAACGGTATCGCCTTTTTTTAAATTAGGTGGAAATATCATCTTTTTTTGTGCTTGAATATTTGAAACAAATAAAATTGTAACGATTAAAATACTATTTACTTTCTTCATTAAAGTTTAAAATCTTTAGGCAAATCTAATAATTTTTGTGCCAACCTAAACCAAATGTTATTCCTAATCCTACAAAAGAGGTTTTTGAAACATTACCATAAAATTTAAAACCAATACTATTTGCAAAACTTGTAGGTTTTCCAACAGGAATCATCTCATAAATTCTAAAAGGCTCTTTCTTTGCATTGAACCATTTTATATTCAATTCAAATGGAAATCCAATGCTTTGATTGTTATTGTATTTCAAAACACCATTCGTATCATCAATCAAAAATTCTCTGTCAACATAAGCAATTCCTGCTGAATAACTATAAGATAAATTATCTTCAACTATTCTTTTACCAAATAGTAATGCTTGTTCTCTAACACTTTCTATTTGTATATAATCCGGTAAAAATTGTGTTTCCTGTCGTCTGATTTTGGATAATTCTAAATAGCGATAAGAAAATAAATAATTGTTTTTTTGATAGTTTAAAGTTCCGCCACTTGTAACTCCTTTAGAACTTCCATTAGAATATCCTATTATAATTTCTCCAAAAACTATTGGATTCGTTTTTTCTTCTTGAGCAAAACAATTCAAACCAATAAAAAACATAAACCCTAAAATTAAAGCTTTCTTTTTCATAAGTTTTTTACCAAAAATAGAAAAATTACATCGATTATATCAAACTAATTAACAAGTACACAAAAGTCACTACTTGTCTCTGCTAAAAAATACTTATTTTTGCAAAATATATACCGAATTTACAATGTTAGAAAATCCAAAAAGATATACCATAACGGCAGCATTGCCTTATACCAACGGACCAATTCATATTGGTCATTTAGCTGGAGTTTATGTTCCATCCGATATTTATGCTCGCTATTTACGTCTGCAAGGTAAAGATGTGGCATTTATTTGCGGAAGCGATGAACACGGCGTTGCCATTTCGATGAAAGCCAAAAAAGAAGGAATAACTCCTCAACAAGTTATTGATAAATATGATGGAATAATTCGTCAGTCGTTTCTTGATTTTGGAATTTCGTTTGACAATTATTCTAGAACTTCTTCTAAAATTCATCACGATACAGCATCTGATTTTTTTAGAAAATTATACGATAACGGCGACTTTATTGAAGAAGTAACTGAGCAATTATATGATGCGAAAGCCGACCAGTTTCTTGCAGATAGATTTGTGGTTGGAACTTGTCCAAAATGTGGCAATGAAGAAGCTTATGGTGATCAATGCGAAAAATGTGGTTCGACACTAAATGCAACTGATTTAATCAATCCAAAATCGACTATAACTGGTGAAACTCCAATTTTAAAATCGACTAAACACTGGTTTTTACCTTTGGATAAATATGATGATTTCTTGAAAGAATGGATTTTAGTTGGACATGCCAAAGATTGGAAAACAAATGTTTTGGGACAAGTAAAATCGTGGTTGGACGACGGACTGAAACCTCGTGCAGTAACGCGTGATCTAGATTGGGGAATTGACGTTCCTGTTGAAGGTGCAGAAGGAAAGAAACTTTATGTATGGTTTGATGCACCAATTGGTTATATTTCGTCTACCAAAGAATGGGCAGCTCATGAAGGAAAAGATTGGGAACCGTATTGGAAAGATGCCGATACTAAATTGGTTCACTTCATTGGAAAAGACAATATTGTTTTCCATTGTATCATTTTTCCTGCGATGTTGAAAGCTGAAGGAAGTTTTATCTTGCCAGATAACGTTCCTGCCAATGAGTTTTTGAATTTGGAAGGAAACAAACTTTCTACTTCAAAAAATTGGGCCGTTTGGTTGCACGAGTATTTGTTAGATTTCCCAGATAAACAAGATTCTTTGCGTTATGCCTTAACATCAAACGCACCAGAAACTAAAGACAACGACTTTACTTGGAAAGATTTTCAGGCAAGAAACAATAATGAATTGGCTTCTATTTTTGGAAATTTCATTAATCGTGTGGTTGTTTTAACTAACAAATATTACGACGGAATTGTTCCTAATCCAAATGATTTTACTGAAGTTGACGAACAAACTTTAACAGAATTAAAAGCTTATCCTGCTGTAATTTCTTCGTCAATTGAAAGATTCCGATTTAGAGAAGCACAAGGTGAATTGATGAATGTAGCTCGTTTAGGAAATAAATATTTAGCCGACGAAGAACCTTGGAAAATGGTAAAAGAAAACCCAGAAAGAGTAAAAACGCAAATGTATGTTGCCTTACAAATTGCCGCTGCGTTAAGAGTTTTATCTGAACCTTTCTTGCCATTTACCGCATGCAAATTATCAGGAATTCTAAAAACCGATTTGAATTTGAGTTGGAAAGATGTTTCTGAAAGAACCGATTTACTCCCATCTGGGAATCAAATTGGACAAGCTGAAATTTTATTTGCTCAAATAGAAGACGCTGAAATTCAAAAGCAAATAGACAAACTAGAAGCTACAAAAAAAGCAAATGTTATGGAGAATCAAGTTGTAGAACCACAAAAACAAACAGCAACATTTGAAGATTTTTCAAAATTAGATTTGCGTGTTGGAACTATTTTAGAAGCTGAAAAAATGCCAAAAGCAAACAAACTTTTAGTTTTAAAAGTTGATACAGGAATAGACGTAAGAACCATAGTTTCGGGAATTGCAGAACATTTCTCACCAGAAGAAGTGGTTGGAAAACGCGTTACCGTTTTAGTAAACTTAGCTCCAAGAGCATTACGTGGCGTTGAAAGTCAAGGAATGATTTTGATGACGAATGATGCAGAAGGTAAATTAGTTTTCGTGAATCCAAGCGCTGATGGAGTTGAAAACGGAGCTATAATTTCGTAAATAACTATTCATGAATCCAAAAATAATCGCTTTTGATGCTGATGACACTCTTTGGCACAACGAACCTTACTTTGATGAAGCACAAGCAAAGTTCTGTGAACTTTTTACTGATTATGCTTCCAAGCAAGAAATTTTACAACTGATATTAAGTCATCAAGTAAAAAATCTTCCTTTGTATGGATTTGGAATTAAGGCGTTTACACTTTCTATGATTGATTCTGCTTTAGAATTGACCAATGATCAAATATCGGGACAAGGCATCAAAAAAATTATTGCTATTGGTAGAGATTTACTTCAAAAACCTGTAGAACTTTTACCTGAAGTGGAAGATGTTTTACAACAATTAAAAGGAAAATACAAACTTGTTGTAGCAACCAAAGGCGATTTGAAAGACCAACATAGAAAATTACACGATTCTGGAATTGGACATTATTTTCATCATATTGAAGTAATGAGCGACAAAAAAGAATTGGATTACGAAAAAATGTTAGGTCGTTTAGACACAAAACCTGAAGATTTTATCATGATTGGAAACTCATTAAAATCGGATGTTTTGCCTGTTTTAAACATTGGAGGACATGGTTATCATATTGCTTATCACACCACTTGGGAATATGAAAAAATTGATTTTGAAATAGAACACAACAACTTCAAATCACTAGAAAAAATCTCAGACGTTTTACCATTATTATTACAATAATTGAAAATTATTTTAACCGCAAATTCGCAAATTATTTAAAAATGAAGAAGACAAATTTGCGAATTTGCGGTAAATTATTTTTTTATGAAACAAAAACTCAACTTAGAAACCTGGAATCGTAAAGAACATTTTCTGTTTTTCAAACAAATGGAAGAACCTTTTTTTGGTGTAACAATTACAGTTGATTGCACCAAAGCTTATGATAAAGCAAAAGAACTTGGCGTTTCGTTTTTTACTTATTATTTGCATAAAACATTGACAGCGGTTAATCAATGTGAACCTTTTCGTTACGGAATAATTGACAATGAAGTTTATATTTTTGATAGAATTGATGTTTCTTCAACCATTTTAAGAGAAGACAAAACCTTTGGGTTTTCCCAAATAGAATATTCCAAAGACTTAAACCAATTTGCAGAAAATACAAAAAAAGAAATCGCAAGAATTCAATCAACATCAGGACTTTTTACTAGAGAATATTCCGAAAATCTAATTCATTTTTCTGTATTGCCTTGGATTAATTTTACTTCTTTTTCACATGCAAGAAGTTTTACTTGGCTAGACAGCTGTCCAAAAATATCTTTTGGAAAAATGATGGACGAAAACGGCAAAAAAACCATGTCAATGTCCATTCACGTGCATCACGGATTAATGGATGGATTTCACGTCGGAGAATTTGTTGAACTATTTCAAAAGTTAATGGACGATTAGAAAAAATAGGTCCAATTAGCGCCATCACTTACAACAATAACTGTTTTTAAAATTGCATTTGGTGGCATGTTTAGAGGTGAAGAAGTAAGTGTACTTGAATCTTTAGAAAAAAAGTTTCCTCCAAAAGTATATATCTGCGCGGTAACAGAGTTTGAAATGTTTCTAAGTATGTAAATCCTCCCAGGAACATTAACGGCATTGGGTAAAATAAATTCTTGATTACCTGATGTAGGAGTCAATGAAATATAAACTCCATCATTAATTGGTGTAGCACTACCTGATGGCCCACCATTAAACACAGCAGAACCTGCAACATTAGTATTAATTATTCCTATTTCTTTAATAGTCAAATTTCCATTAATATCCAATGTACTCATTGGTGTTGATGTATTAATTCCAACTTGAGAAAATCCGCTTTGAAAAAAGCAGCCAAACACCATTAAAAAAAGGATTTGTTTAAAGTGGAACATCTTTTAAAGTTAATTGTTTATTGTATTCTAAATAAAGATATTAAAAAAATCAACAGTTGTTAATTTAATCTTTCTCGAAAACGTTTTCGTGTTAAAAACTTCTTTATTTTCGTAGCATTGTTTCTACATATACAAAAAAAACGACAGAATTTTACTTCCATCGCTTTGTTTAAAGTTCAATTAATTTTCTTTTAAAAAGTATTCAAAATTGATAAAATATCATCTCCATAATTTAAGGTTCTTGTCTCTCCAAAACTTTTCACTGCTTTTAGCTCATCTAAATTTTGTGGTTTTGATTTTGCAATTGAAATCAAATGTGAATTATGACAAATTCTAAAAGCCGACCAACCTAATTTTTGAGCTAAATCATTGCGCCATTGTTTCAAGGCTGTGAAGATTTCGTTCTCTTGTTCATTAAGTTCTATAACTTCGGTAGGTTTTGAATCACTTTTTTTCAATTCATAGAAAACTACTGCCGACCAAAAATCTGTTGTTCCTGTGGTTACAAAATTGGTTGAAGTAAGCTTTACCTCTACCGAATCAAGAAACGCATTCATACGTGTTTGATCCTGCTGACAATTTTCTTTATCTAAACGAATATTAAATACTTTGATGTTCATCGTGACACTTTTTTACGTTAGACTATTTACCTAAAAGCAATAACTCGTTGGCAACAATTTCAGTGATGTAACGCTTGTTTCCTTCTTTATCGTCATAACTTCTGTGCGTCAGTTTTCCCTCTATAGCGATTTCTTTACCTTTGATAACATATTTCTCAATAATGTCAGCTACTTTTCCCCAAGCGGTAATTCTATGCCATTCGGTGTTCTCAACTTTCTCACCTTTATTATTAGTGTAACTCTCATTAGTAGCAATAGTAATATTAGCTACTTTCTTTCCTCCATCAAACGTTTTGATTTCTGGTTCTTGTCCTACGTGTCCGATTAATTGTACTTTGTTTTTAATTGCATTCATGGCGTGTAAATTTTTAATTGTTTTTGTTATTTGAAAATTATTCTTGATTTGAAATTGTAAATTATTTGCTCATTAAAACAAGCTCGTTTACCATTACCTCTGTGATGTAACGCTTGTTTCCGTCTTTGTCATCATAACTTCTGTGAGTAAGTTTTCCCTCAATGGCGATTTCTTTTCCTTTAGTTACATACTTTTCGATAATGTCGGCTGTTTTTCCCCAAGCGCTTACTCGGTGCCATTCGGTGTTTTCAACTTTATCACCGTTTTCTTTGTAATAAACTTCATTAGTAGCGATGGTAAGGTTGGCTACTTTTTTTCCTCCTTCAAATGTTTTGATTTCTGGTTCTTGACCTACATGTCCGATTAATTGTACTTTGTTTCTCATGGCGTGTAAAATTTAAATTGTTATTATTAATATTATATTTTGTCATGTTTGAAATTTGAAATTGCTATTGAAATTGATTTTTGCAATTGTTGTTTCATTTCGACGATGCAAAGTTGTGGCGGCTTACAAACTTTATTCGGTTGATTACCATTTAAAATCGGTTGTAAATATTTGTAAACGTTTGTAAACGGAAATTTTTTATTATATTTGACTGATTTTAAAAAAATTGACAATTCATATTATATCAAATGAAAAAAGTATATTTTATTTTATTTATTTACCTTTTTATAGGAAATTCAATTTTATTATCTCAAAATCTTACTCAAATTGTGAAGAAAATAAGTGATATAAATGAATTGCAATACAATGAAAAACAATTCGGAGAGATATATGAAAATTGGGCAAACTTTGAAGAATTAAAAAAAATAGCAAATACAGACAAGTTTATTGAATTAATCGAAAATAAAAATCCTATAGTTAAAGCATACGCTTCATTTGGATTAGTTGATAATAACTATTCTAATATTCCATCAATTTATAGAAAATTTATAGAAAATGACTCAATTGTAGAAACTGCCGATGGAAGTTGTACAGCTGGTCCTGCAAAAATTTCTCATGAACTTTATTTTTACTATTTAAGAAAATTAAAGGATGAAGAAATATGTTGTGACACAGTTTTGTTTCAAATAGATAGCTTAACAATATATAACAAATCATTAGAAAATTTTAACATCTATGATGGAAATGGATTTATTATTAGTAAAGTTTTAACCAATCGCGTATTTCCAAATACATTTAATAAACGGATAGCTTATTTAGCCTTTGAAAAAAATAATGATTATGCTATTGATTATTTATCAAATTGGCACAAAGCTGAATTCAAAAAAGAATTAATTGAAGTATTCCTCAAAAAATTTAAAAAACTGGATTATGAATCAAATGAATTTTTTGATTTTTTCGAAATTACAGAACAATTGCTAAAGTTTTCTAATAAAGATATAAATAATGAAATTGTTGAAATATTAAAAAAGAATGAAAATTGGGTTAAAGACAAAAGACAATTTATAAATTTATTTAATAAATATGGTATTTATGATTTTGGATTTTAAAAACATTTAAAAATATGAGTAAAAACTGTTTAGAATGTAACGAAAAAATTGTTGGTCGCGAGGACAAAAAGTTCTGTAGCGATGGTTGCCGAAATGCGTACAACAACAAAATTAACAAAGACAGCAACAATTACATGCGCAATGTAAACAACAAATTGCGCAAAAATTACCGCATCTTAAGTGAAGCTAATACGGAAGGAAAATCGAAAATAACGAAGACCAAATTGTTGAGTAAAGGATTTGACTTTGATTATTTTACGAATATTTTAAACACCAATACAGGAAACACCTATTACTTTGTGTACGATCAAGGTTATCGTTTCTTGGAAAATGATTTTTATATGTTGGTGAATAAGGAATATTAGAAAGTACGAAGTACGAAATACGAAATACAAAGTACGAAATTATTGAAGTTATAAAAATAATAAAGTATCTAAAAAGATACAGAAACAAGTTCAGTATAAATGAAAAAAAACTACTCTTCCCTATATTCCATGTTGGTGCTTGTGGCGCTATTGTTTGGCATTTTTTATTTTATGATGCCTCAAAGTTATGACACAACAGAAGCGCCACTTTCGGAATTTTCGACCAAACGAGCTTTGGCAAAAGTGAAAGAAATGACTACAAAACCACATTATGTGGGTTCTCAAAATCACGAAGTGGTTGCACAATATTTGGTAAAAGAATTGCAAAATTTAGGTTTACAAACGTCACTTCAAGAAGGTTTTACGATGACTGAAAAGGGCACTTTGGTAAAATCTAAAAATGTATTGGCAAGGATAAAAGGCACTTCTAATACAAAAGCATTGTTGCTGCTTTCTCATTATGATTCAGCGCCACATTCTTATTCTCACGGAGCAAGTGACGATGCTTCTGGTGTGGCAACAATTATTGAAAGTGTTCGAGCTTTTTTACACACAAAAACAAAACATAAGAACGACATCATAATTCTTTTTTCTGACGCAGAAGAATTGGGATTGAATGGCGCAGCACTTTTTGTAACGCAACACCAATGGGCAAAAGAAGTAGGTTTAGTTCTAAATTTTGAAGCTCGTGGCAGTGGCGGACCAAGTTATATGCTGATGGAAACCAACGAAGGTAATGCTAAAATGGTTGATGGTTTCTCTGATGGAAAATTACGCTATCCGGTTTCGAATTCGTTGATGTATAGCATTTATAAAATGTTGCCTAATGATACCGATTTAACGGTTTTTAGAGAAAGTGGTAAAATTCAAGGATTCAATTTTGCCTTTATTGACGATCATTTTGATTATCATACTTCGCAAGATAAATACGAACATTTAGATCCAAAAACCTTGGCGCATCAAGGAACGTATTTGTTTCCGTTGTTGCAACATTTCTCAAATTCTGATTTGTCTAATTTGAATTCTGATAAAGATAAAGTTTATTTTTCTATTCCGTTTTCATTTGTAAGTTATCCTTTTGAATGGATTTTACCAATGCTAATTATTGCTTTCGGACTATTTTTAATCTTCATTTTCATAGGATTAGGAAAACAAATTTTACGTCTAGAAGAGATTATAAGAGGATTTGTTCCACTATTAGGTTCTTTAATTGTTAGTGGTGGAATTACTTTTTTGGGATGGCGAATTTTGCTTGCCATTTACCCACAATACAATGATATTCTCCACGGATTTACCTACAACGGTCACGATTACATCTACGGATTTGTGTGTTTGACGTTGGCAATTTGCTTTTTATTTTATGGGAAAACGGCAAAAAAATATTTGGAAATGAATCAGATGATTGCTCCATTATTTATTTGGTTATTATTAAATATTGGAATCTTCTTAAAACTTCAAGGCGCAGGATTTTTAATAATTCCGGTAATTTCTAGCACATTTATGTTGGGTTATTATGTAGTTACTCAAAAAACAAATTCGTTACTAAATCTGATTTTGGCACTTCCAACTTTGATAATTTTGGCGCCGTTTATTCAAATGTTTCCTATTGGTTTGGGATTGAAAATACTGGTTGGAAGTTCGGTTTTAACGGTTTTGAGTTTTGTTTTATTATTGCCAATTTTTGGTTCGTTTACACAAAAGAAACTCTGGGCAACTTTATTCTTTTTATTAGCCATTGGGTTGTTTATAAAAGCGCATCAATCGAGTGGTTATACTTATGGAAAAGCAAAACCTAATAGTTTGGTTTATGTTTTAAATGCTGATTCAAATAAAGCAAATTGGGCAACTTACGACACCAATTTAGATGAATGGACTAAAGGTTATTTGGGCGAAAATCCGAAAGATGCAAAATCATTAAATACTAATAAATTGTATAGCAAATATGGTTCAGAATTTACTTTTATGAATGATGCACCGTTGAAAAATATTGCAAATCCAACTATTGAATTCCTGAAAGATTCTGTAATAGGAACGAAACGTTATTTGAAAATTAAGCTTTCGCCAAATAGAAAAGTAAATCGTTACGACATTTTCTCCAATACAAAAATCAATAATCTGAAAGCTAATAGAGTGAAATCAATTGATTTGAAAAGTAAAATTTCGGGTAAAATAAGTAATAAGATTTTGAGTTATTATGTGGTTGATAATTTGCCTTTAGAATTAGAATTTTCGATTTCGAATAGTGATAAATTGAATATGAATTTTGTAGAAAGTTCTTTCGATTTGATGACCAATCCATCATTTAGCATGGCAAAAAGACGTGATTGGATGATACCAACGCCATTTGTTTTGACCGATGCTATAATTGTAAAAGGAAAAGTAAAAGCGAGTCCAATTTTAGAAGACAATCCGAAACCTTTGCCTAAACGTGTTTATCGAAATATTGCAGTTGATAGCTTGAAACAATCTGCTACAGAATAAATTTTCACTGATAAAAACTTTGTGCCTTTGTGCCTTTGCGGCAAATAATTATGAAACAAATTAGTATTTTAGGTTGTGGTTGGTTGGGATTACCATTGGCAAAATCAATGTTGGAAAAAGGATTTTCAATAAATGGTTCTACAACATCTGTAGAAAAAATTACTATTTTAGAAAAAGCTGGAATTTCAGCTTTTCAAATTAATTTATTTGAAGATAGAATTGAAGGAAATCTAGATTTATTTTTATCAAATTCAGATGTTCTAATTATAGATATTCCTCCAAAATTGAGAGGAAACTCCTCAGAAAATTTCGTTGCTAAAATTCAAAATATAATTTCGTTTATTGAAAAATCATCGGTTGAAAAAGTGATTTTTGTGAGTTCAACTTCGGTTTATTCAGATGATAATTCGATAATTACAGAAGAAACGATTCCAAATCCTGATACCGAAAGCGGAAGGCAATTGCTAGAAGCCGAACATCTTTTAAGAAGCAATAAAAATTTTCAAACTACAATTTTACGTTTTGGCGGATTGATTGGTGAGGACAGACATCCAATTAAATTTTTGGCTGGAAGAAAAAATATCGAAAATCCGGAAAGTACGATAAACCTTATTCATCAAATAGATTGCATTGGAATTATCGAAGAAATTATTGAAAAAGGACTTCGACAAGCTCAGTCTGAAAATTGGGATTGGAATGAAGTCTTTAATGCAGTTGCGCCATTTCATCCAACTCGAAAAGACTATTATACTCAAAAAGCAATTGAACTTGATTTATCTTTACTAGAATTTGACGAAAGTAGAATTTCTATTGGGAAAACGATTTTGAGTGAGAAAGTTGCATCTGTTTTGAATTATGAATTTAAAAAGAAAACCTTATGAACTCCAATGATTTAATAGGAACTATTGGCGTTGGAATAATTCTTCTCGCCTATTTTTTAAACATGTTTTCATTGATCCCAAACAATGGAAAGTTATTTTATTTACTTAATATTATTGGTGCAAGTATTGCTTGTTTTGCTTCTTATCTTATTAACTATATTCCGTTTGTAATTCTTGAAGGAACTTGGGCTTTGGTTAGTGTTGTTGGCTTGGTTAAAAGTTGTAAATCTAATACTTAGTTGTAGGAAACCCTCTTTCCTCTGCCAATCTATTCATTTCAATTAAAAACTCTTCTTCTGTAACCACTTTTCCTTTTGTTGGCTTCTCTAAAATAAACATTGGCATTTTTTCTGGAGAAAGAATTTCGGTACAATAATATTTTCTTTTTTTATCGGTTAATTCTAAAATTAATCCATCTAATCCGCCAAAATCTTGTGGCCCAACTTGATATTTTAATTCTGGTGCATACCAAGCAATGGTATAAAATGTTTTGTCCTTGCCTTTAATTATTTTTACCTCTTTTGAAACTGCTTTATAACAAGTGTAACCTAATATTTCTTTAGTTTCGTTTGATAATTCCCATTTAAAGTCTTTTTGTTTTTTATTGACTATAAAATAATTATCCAAAAATATCTTTTGCTCAATATAGTTATTAGTTAAACCATCAAAAAAATAATTACTGTCGCCACCCAAAGCTTTTCCCATATGAGCTTCAGAAAAGGACATTTTATCATGTAAAAACCACAATGATTCCTTTCCCTTAATTCTTAATGAATAAGTTAAATCTTCTAATTGTTGGTCCATTTTAAGAAGATATTCTTTAATTAATTTCGAATTTTCATCTGTTGGATCATACATAGATTCTGAACTTGTAACTTTGTAAACAAACTCCATTTTTTCTTGAGAAAACCCAAAAAAACTAAACAATAAAACCAATACTACTATTTTTTTCATTTTAAAAACCTTTGTGGTTAAACGATAAAAGGCACAATTTCTTGTGCCTTTTAATTATTTTATTCTACCAAATCTTAACTCGATTCTCAGGCTTAACATATAATTTATCTGTTTCTTTAATATCGAATGCTTTATAAAATTCATCAACATTTACTAAAGGAACATAAGCACGATATTGTCCTGGCGAATGTGGATCGGTTTTAACTTGATTTTTAATGGCTTCATCACGCATTTTACTTCTCCAAATCGTTGCCCATGAAATGAATAAACGTTGTTCTGGTGTGTATCCGTCAATTAATCCTGGATTTCCATTTTGTTTTAAATGTATTTGTAAACCATCATAAGCAGCGTTAATTCCTCCCAAATCACCAATATTTTCTCCAAGAGTAAATTTTCCATCCACAAAAGTTCCAGGTAATGGTTGTAATGCGCTATATTGAGCTGCCAATGCACCACCAAGTCCTGTAAATTGTTTTAAATCGTCTTCTGTCCACCAATTTACAAGGTTTCCATCGGCATTGTATCTTGAACCTGAATCATCAAATCCATGAGAAATTTCATGACCAATCACTGCTCCAATTCCACCATAATTTACAGCTTCATCAGCTTTATAGTCATAAAATGGTGGTTGCAAAATTGCTGCAGGAAACACAATTTCATTGTATGATGCATTATAATAAGCATTTACCGTTTGCGGCGACATTCCCCAACGAGTTTTATCCACTGGTTTTTGTAAATCGGCAATATTTTCTGCAAAACCCCATTTTGAAACACTTTTCATATTGTCATAATAGTTTCCGCCTTCTTCAATACTTTTGATTTCTAATTTGGAGTAATCCTTCCATTTATCTGGATAACCAATTTTTACAACAGATTTTCTCAATTTATTGATTGCTCCTTTTCTAGTTTCAGGTGTCATCCATGATAAATTATTGATTCTATTTTCAAAAGCTAAGAAAATATTATCAATCATTTTTCTTGCTTTTTCTTTAGCTTCAGCTGGGAATTTTTGTTCAACATACAATTTTCCTAAAGCCTCACCAACCGTTCCGTTTACAACTTGCAAAGCCCTTTCTTCTCTAGGTCGTTGTGCTTTTGCGCCTTGTAATGCTTTACTATAAAACTCCCAATTTGCCTTTTCTAAATCGGTAGTTAAAACATCTGAAGATTTATTTAGTAATGACCAACGTAAATAAGCTTTCCATTCGTCAACTTTATTTTCTTTAAAAATAGTTTCAAGAGCTGTCATGTATTTTGGTTGTGATACAATAATCGAATCCAATTTTGAAATTCCAACACCTTTAATATAATTATCCCAATTTACAGATGGTGTTAATTTTTGTAAATCAGCAACCGACATTGGATTATAAGTCTTTCTTCTATCTCTTCGTTCTACTCTGTCTAATCTTGGTGTAGCCATTGCCGTTTCAATAGCTAAAACTTTTTTAGCGTTTGCTAAAGCTACTTCTGGTTTATCGCCAATAAGTTGAAGCATTCTTGCAACGTGAGCAACATATTTTTCTCGTTTTTCTTTAGAATCAGCATCTTCAGAAACATAGTAATCTCTGTCTGGTAAACCCAAACTCCCTAACCCGATATTTACAAAATTTCTGTTACTGTTTTTTGCATCTGGACTAACTCCAATTCCATAAAAACCTAAACCACCTTGAGGTTGCATTTCAATAATTAACTTATTTAAATCGGCAATAGATTTTACAGCATCAATTTTAGTCAAAATTGGTTTTATCGGTTTTATTCCAAGTTTATTTCTTGAAATAGTATCCATATATGTTCTGTAAACATTAACTGCTTTTGCTTGATCTGATTTTGGATCTAATTTTTTAGAAGCAGCATCTTTTAAAATTGCCAAAGCATCCTTATCAGTATTCTGACGCAATTCGTCAAAGCTTCCCCAACGAGTTCTATCGGCAGGAATTTCAGTTTTATCAAACCATGAACCATTTACATATCTGAAAAAATCGTCTCCAGGTTTTACTGACTTATCCATTAAATCAAGATTGATTCCTGGATTTTTTTGCTGAGCATTGATTTGATTTAGCGCAAACAAACTTGCTACAACAAAACCATATTTAATTGTATTTTTCATTTTTAATTTGATTGTTTCCACAAATCTATTCATTTTTTCATTAATCAAATGTTAAAAATCACTTAATCACAATCATATAAGCTAACTATATTTGATGTAAACAAAAGTTGTTTCGTAATTTCGCAAAAAAATAAGTATGCTTTCCAAATTAAAACAATATAGAATTTTCATTGGCTTTTTTGTGATATTTTCAATCATTACAATTAGTGCTTTTTATACCGTTTTAAAACCTAAACCTAAACTTCCTATATTCAATCCAAGTGATGTTAATCCTGAATTAGTGGATTCTACAATACAATATGTTGCCTTAGATCACGAAATTGCTGATTTTAAATTTACCAATCAAAACGGCAAAGTTGTTACCCAAAAAGAGTACGAAGGTAAAATTTATGTAGCAGATTTTTTCTTTACCACTTGTCCGACAATTTGTCCTAAAATGACCAATAATATGGTTTGGTTACAAAATCAAATCAAAAATAATCCTAAAGTGATGCTCTTGTCACATTCGGTTACACCAGATATTGACAGTGTTCCTGTTTTGAAAAAATATGCTCTAGAAAAAGGTGTGATTGATAGCAAATGGAACTTAGTTACAGGAGATAAAAAAGATATCTATTACATTGCAAGAAAATCATATTTAGCTGTAAAAACTGGAAAGCCAGAGGAAATGTATGATATGGTTCATACAGAAAATTTTGTATTAATCGATTCAAAAAGAAGAGTTCGCGGATTTTATGACGGAACCAATCTTGAAGGACCAACAGAGCCAGGAATTAAAAATGTAAAACAACTTTTGGAAGACATCAACATACTTTGTGATGAAGAAAAGTAGTTAAATCTGAAACCTAACTCATAATTATATCGTAAACAAGGTTAAATAAAATCTTAAACTTGACAATAATCATGTTTTTTACGTTTCAAATTCTTATTTTTGTATTTTAATTCAATCTAAATAAAGCTTTGGAAACCACTATTGCTCATCTTAAAATTGGTCAAAAAGGAATCATATCCGATTTTAATATCGATGAAATTCCTTTGAAACTCCTAGAAATGGGATGTCTTCCTGGCAATACTGTTGAGTTAATTCAAATCGCACCTTTTGGTTGTCCTCTATATTTTAATGTCAATGACTCTCATGTGGCTATTAGATTGGAAACTGCAAAAGAAATTAATGTGGTCATTGAATCTAAAAATTAATGGCACAAGAAAACATCAAAGTAGCTTTAATTGGTAATCCAAATACTGGTAAAACATCTGTTTTTAATCAGCTAACCGGCTTGCACCAACAAGTTGGAAATTATCCTGGAATTACTGTTGAAAAGAAAATTGGAACGTGTAAACTTTCCGAAAACACAAGAGCTACAATTCTAGATTTACCCGGAACGTATAGTTTAAACGCAAGTTCAATTGACGAAAATGTCGTGATTGAGTTGTTGATGAATAAAAAAGACGAGAACTTTCCTGATGTTGTTGTTGTTGTAACTGAAGTTGAAAATTTAAAACGAAATTTGCTTCTTTTTACTCAAATAAAAGATTTAGAAATTCCAACGATTTTGGTCATCAACATGAGTGATCGAATGAAATTAAAAGGAATTGAATTAGATATTCCTCATTTAGAACAAGAATTAAAAACTAAAATTGCTCTAGTTAGTTCTAGAAAAAATTTAGGAATTGATAAAATCAAAGATTTAATTCTTAATTATAAATCACTTTCAACCGAGCCTTGTTTAAATGCTTCAAGTATTGATGTTGAATATTTTGATAAATTAAGAAAAGCTTTCCCAAATCAACTCGTTTACAAGCTTTGGTTGGTAATTACTCAAGATGTAAATTTCTTGAATTTAGAACGAAACGAAATGAAAAGTTCGTTTACAAAATCGCATGCCGATTTAAAACGATTGCAACAAAAAGAAACCATAAAACGGTACCAATTTATAAACGATACTTTAAAAATTGGACAAACCATTGACGATTCAAAAGCGTCAGACATCAGAGCTAAACTAGACAGAGTTTTAACCCACAAAGTTTTTGGTTATGTGATTTTCTTTGTCATTTTATTTGGAATTTTTCAATCCATTTTTGATTGGTCGAGTATTCCAATGGATTTTATTGATAGTTCATTTGCCAACTTGGCGTCTTATTCTAAAACACATCTTCCAGCAGGAGAGTTTACAGATTTAATTAGTGAAGGAATCATTCCAGGAATTGGCGGAATTTTAATATTCATTCCACAAATTGCATTTTTATTCCTGTTTATTTCTGTTCTTGAAGAAAGTGGTTACATGAGTCGTGTGGTTTTTTTAATGGATAAATTAATGCGCAGATATGGCTTGTCTGGTAAAAGTATTGTGCCATTAATTTCTGGAACCGCATGTGCAATTCCTGCCATTATGGGTGCACGAAATATTGAAAACTGGAAGGAACGACTAATCACAATTTTAGTTACTCCATTTATAACTTGTTCTGCAAGATTGCCTGTTTATGCCATCTTAATTGCATTAATCATTCCTGAAGGACGCATTTTAGGATTCATAAGTTTACAAGGTTTGACCTTAATGATTTTATATCTTTTGGGTTTTTTTGTTGCTATATTTTCTGCTTATATTTTGAATAAAATTTTAAAAATTAGTTCAAAATCCTACTTTGTAGTTGAAATGCCAAGTTATAAAATTCCGTTATTTAAAAATGTAGCTATTAATGTTTTAGAAAAAACCAAAGCGTTTGTTTTTGGAGCTGGAAAAATCATTTTAGCAATCTCAATTATTCTTTGGTTTTTAGGTTCTCATGGACCAGATAAAGATTTTAAAAATGCTCAAAAAATAATCGAAAACGAAGTTTATTCAAGTAAAACTCCAATAAATGCTTCTGTAATTCCTGATAGAGTTTCTGAATATAAATTAGAACATTCTTACATTGGAATAATCGGAAAATCAATCGAACCAGTAATAAAACCTTTAGGCTATGATTGGAAAATTGGAATTGCTGTGGTAAGTTCTTTTGCGGCTAGAGAAGTTTTTGTTGGAACACTTGCCACAATATATAGTGTTGGAAGTCACAGTGATGAAGAAGCCACTATAAAAAACCGAATGGAAGCCGAAATTAAACCCGATGGAACAAAGATTTTCAACTTTGCCACCGGAATTTCATTACTTCTTTTTTACGCTTTTGCAATGCAATGTGTGAGTACTTTAGCTATTGTGAAAAAAGAAACTAACTCTTGGAAGTGGCCAATAATTCAATTGGTTTTCATGAGTGGATTTGCCTATGTAACGGCATTAATTGCCTATCAATTACTTAAATAATGGTACAAGAAATTCTAACTTATATTGCCTTAGCTGTTGCTGTACTTTTTTTATATCAAAAGTTTTTT
Organism: Flavobacterium chungnamense; assembly: GCF_039539165.1. Taxonomy (NCBI): domain Bacteria; kingdom Pseudomonadati; phylum Bacteroidota; class Flavobacteriia; order Flavobacteriales; family Flavobacteriaceae; genus Flavobacterium; species Flavobacterium chungnamense. The sequence goes on along the minus strand of NZ_BAABCS010000009.1, from coordinate 5,097 downwards.
GGGAAAAAGAAACCTAAAAAAAATTGTGGTGATGACGACTGCGGTTGTAGTTAATTTTCAAAAACAACATTAATATACTGCTTTTCAGGTTTTACAACAACGCCTTCTTTTTTAGTAGGCAAAACTCCAAGCGATTTAATTTTTCCAGAATAATAAGTTGAAAACCATTGAATATTTTCTTCTCTATTTTTCGAATTGAGAGTCAGCGTCTTTTCTTCTACAAATTTCTTGTCTTTGTAAACTTCAACAATTACCGAAACTTCTCCAGCCCAAACACAATTAGTGCCTTCTGGACAACGAGAATCATTGAAAACACTTTTCAGTTTTAAATGATATCCTTTTTTAGGAATACATTTTTTAGGTGTGATTTTAATTTCTGATTGCGCAAAAAACGAGATACTAAATAATAATGTTAAAAGTAAAAAGAGCTTTTTCATTGTTTAATTTTTTACAATAAATAAAGGTATTGAAATTTTATGACGTAGCTTATCAACTGTGGTGCCAAATAAAATATCTTTAAATCCAGTATGTCCATGCGTTCCCATTACTAAAATATCAAAGTTTCCCTCATTTACAATTTCTGGAATTACTTTGTTGGGCTTTCCAAAACCTAATTTTGTCTGTACTTTAAATCCTTTTCCTGTCAACATTACTTCATATTCTTTTAGTAATTTTTCATCAATTAAGGTTTCGTGATCTTCAATATTTTCTCCATACATTATTGCTCCAACGGTTTCTACAACGTGAATCAAAGTATAATTTGCTTGACTTCCACCCAATTCGAAAGCTGAATTTATAGCGATTTCATCAGCATCAGAAAAATCTACCGAAACAGCTATATTCTTTTTATCATATGTTTCCGATTGAGAAAAATTTAGTTTCAAATTGTGTGGCGAATGATTATCGATGTTGTGTTTTACCTTAGTTACGAAAGGTTTGAAAACTATGTAAAGCAGCAAAAATAAAAATCCGAAAGCCAATGGAACAACTGTAAACCAAAGGATTATTGGATTCTCAGAAGTTTCTAACCAACCTTGAATTTCGTTATAAACCAATTTTGCATTCAATGAAACAATAATTGATGCGATAATCCATGAAGCAACTTGAGTCGTTCTACTAATGTGAAATCCCTTCATTTTAGACTTATCGGAAACAAAATGTATCAATGGAATAATGGCAAAACCAAGTTGCAAACTCAAAATTACCTGACTCAAAATCAGCATTTTTCCAGTTACACTTTCACCAAATATAGAAATCACAATTACCGCCGGAACGATTGCAATTAAACGAGTTATAATACGTCGAACCCAAGGCTGAATTCGTAAATTTAGATAACCTTCCATGATAATTTGCCCAGCCAAAGTTCCTGTAATTGTAGAACTTTGTCCTGCTGCAATTAATGCAACAGCAAATAAAATTGGAGCCCATTGTGTTCCCAACATGGGTTCTAAAAGTCGATGTGCGTCTTGAATCTCGGCAACTTCAAAAAATCCGTTTTTGTGAAATGTTGCTGCCGCCAATATTAAAATCGCTGCATTTACAAAAAACGCCAAGTTCAATGCAATGGTAGAATCTATAAAATTATATTTCAATGCTTGCTTGATTCCTTCTTTACTTCGGTCGAATTTTCGAGTTTGAACCAACGATGAATGCAAGTATAAATTATGTGGCATTACAGTCGCACCAATAATTCCGATGGCGATGTAAAGTGCAGCTTCACTAGGAATAGTCGGAATTAATCCTGTTAACACTTTTCCAACTTCTGGTTGTGCAAAAATCATTTCAAATACAAATGAAAATCCAATAATTGCGACCAATGCAATGATGAAGGCTTCCATTTTTCGCATTCCTTTATTGATAAGAAAAAGCAATAGAAATGTGTCTAAAACAGTAATCATTACACCTTGAATTAAGGAAATGTCAAACAACAAATTCAGTCCGATTGCCATACCTAGAACTTCGGCTAAATCACATGCTGCAATTGCAATTTCGGCTAAGAAATACAAAATATAATTGATGGGTTTCGAATAGGTTTCTCGTGAAGCTTGCGCCAAATCACGTTGCGTAACAATTCCTAATCGGGCGCTCAAACTTTGCAAAAGCAACGCCATGATGTTACTCATCAACAAAACCCAAAGTAGCGAATAACCAAACTGGCTTCCACCGGCTAAATCGGTTGCCCAATTTCCCGGATCCATATAACCTACAGAAATTAAATAAGCCGGACCAAAAAACGCTAATACTTTTCTAAATGTCGACGTTTTTCCTTGTGTAGAAATTGATTCATGAACTTCTTCTAATGATTTACTCATAATTTATTGCACTTTTATAAATAAATTTTCTGCTATTTTATTGGAAATTGAAATGGTATTCGAATTTAAAATTATCGTTAAGGAAGAATCAAATTCTTCTCTCGAAATAACTTTGATAGTCGAGCCCAGTGAAATATTTTGTTTGTCTAAATATTGTAGAAATTCTACCGACGAATTTTTTACGCCAACACACACATAATCGGTATTTAAAATTGCTTCCGACAATAAAAATTTATCAATTTTAACCAATTCACCTTTAGCATTCGGAATTGGATCTCCATGAGGGTCGAAGGATGGAAAACTAAGAAATTCATCCAACTTGTTAATCAACTTTTCCGATTTTATATGTTCTAGCTCTTCTGCAATTTCGTGTACTTCATCCCATGAAAAATTAAGTTTGTCTACCAAAAAAACTTCCCACAAACGGTGTTTTCTTACAATCATTTTTGCCGAATGAAAACCTTTTTCTGTCAAGGTAACACCTTGATATTTTTGATAGGAAACCAACTCTTTTTCGGATAATTTCTTTAACATATCAGTAACCGACGAAGCTTTTGTATCCAACATTCCGGCAATGGCATTGGTGTTTACACCTTTTGGAGAAACCAACGATAAATGATAGATAACTTTGATATAATTTTCTTCTGAAATGGTCATTTTGAATCAATATTTTGACAAATATAATATTTTTTTCAATTTGTTTTAAAATAATTTTTAGTTTTGTCTAAAAATAAATTTATGAAAACTAAAATTTTATCTTTAATATTAATCGTCTCAACTTCAATTTATTCTCAAACGACAGAACCAATTCAAGCTGATAGACCAGATCAAACCGAAACTCCAGCAATTGTTCCAAAAGGAATGTTTCAAGTAGAAACTGGATTTACTTTTCAGAAAAATGATGCGTTTAGTAAGACGTTTAGTTTGCCTTCCATTCTTTGGAAATATGGTGTGAATGAAAATTTTGAGTTGCGATTGATAACCGAATTTTTATCAGAAGAAATAAACAATGAAAAATTCAGTGGATCATCGCCTATTTATGTTGGTTTCAAAGTGAAATTGGCTGAAGAAAAAGGTATAATTCCTAAAACATCATTTATTGCTCATATTGGATTGCCGAATGCCGCTTCATCGAGATACAAAACCGATTATTTTGCACCAGAATTTCGATTTGCGATGCAACATACATTGTCAGAAAAATTCAGTTTGAGTTATAATTTAGGTTCAGAATGGGATGGGTTTTCAGCAGAACCAACATTTTTATATACCTTAACAACTGGTTATGCAATCACTCCAAAAATTGGTTCATATATTGAATTATTTGGTTTTGCACCACAAAATGACAAGGCAAATCACAATTTCGATGGCGGAATCACCTATTTGATAAACAACAATTTTATGGTAGATTTGTCTTCTAGTATTGGAATTACCGATAACGCGCCAGATCATTATATTGCGTTCGGATTTTCGTTCAGGATATAACATATGAAACACTATCATTACATTTTTACAGGTTCAGGATTATCGGCGTTGATGACCGTTTATGAAATGATTTTATCTGGAAAATTTAATGATAAAACTATTTTGTTATTGGATGAAAATCCTAAAAAAAGTAACGATAGAACTTGGTGTTTTTGGGATAATTCTACTCAATTTGATGAAATTGTATCCAAAAAATGGAATGTTGCACTTTTTGCAGATGAAAACTTCCGAAGAAATTTAGATTTGAATCCGTATCAATATAAAATGGTTCGTGGATTGGATTTTTACAATCTTATTTTCGATTTAATTTCAAGACAAGAAAATATTCATTTTGTAAATCAAAAAGTTATAGATTTTGAGGAACTCGGGAATCATTGTATTGTTAAAACGGAAAGTCAAAACTATACTTGTAATAAGATTTTCAATTCTATATACAACCCAAATATTGTTAAAAGTCAATCGAAATATCCTTTATTACAGCAACATTTTATTGGTTGGTTTATAAAATCGAAGGAAGAAGTATTTGATAAAAATACGGCAACTTTCATGGATTTTTCTGTCGAACAAAGAGGAAATACTCGTTTTATGTACGTTCTTCCAACTTCTTCAACCGAAGCTTTAATAGAATATACTTTGTTTTCTAAAGACTTACTTTCTAAAGAAGAATACGAAAACGAAATTCAAAAGTACATTCAAAAGTTAGGAATTACTGATTATGAAATCGTCGAAAAAGAACAAGGAAATATTCCGATGACGAGTTATAAATTTTGGAAACACAACACCAAAAACATTCTGCATATTGGTTCTGTTGGCGGATGGACAAAAGCAAGTACAGGTTATACTTTTAAAAATACTACCAAAAAATCGAAAGCATTAATTCAGTTTTTATCCAACGAATCTGACTTCAGAAAATTTCATAAAATGGATAAATTTTGGTTCTATGATTTGTTATTTTTAGATGTTTTATTCAGACGAAATGATTTGGGCTCTAAAGTATTTTCATCTCTATTCAAAAAAGGAAATCCAACTTTAATTTTCAAATTCTTAGACGAAGAAACTTCTTTTTGGGAAGATTTACAGGTAATTTGGAAATGCCCAAAAGGATTGTTTGTTAATGCGCTGTTAATGAGGGTTTTTAAATAATCATCTTTTCTATCTTTATCAAAATTTATAAAGATGAAGAAAATTATTTTATTAGTTAACGTGAGTTCGACATAAAATTATTGAAAAAGAATTAATTGTTTAGTATCTACAAAGTTGTTTTTTAAAGATGGTTTTTTCTCAGCAAAATTGTAAGCAATCA
>NZ_BAABCS010000008.1:0-643 GCF_039539165.1 Flavobacterium chungnamense | reverse complement strand
AAATTAATAATTGAATAATAATATGAAAACAAATAAAATTAAAAGTCTTATTCTATTTATATTTCTTGTTGCAAACATAACTGTTTCCTTTTCTCAAGGAGAAACAGATCCATGGCAAGGGCAAGCTCCGCCTCCTGCTTTTGAAGAAGACACAGCAGACAACACGCCTGTTTTGCCCATAGACGAGAAACTATGTCTATTAATATTTTCAGGAATAATTTTGGGTGGGTTTTTGATAGTAAAAAAACAAAAGAAAATTAACCCGACGAAGTAATATAAATTTAATCTTTCTATCCATAAAAAATGCCCTACAGAGTTTCTAAGTCTTTAGGGCATTTATATTTTATTATGGGACTTTTTATAAAGGTTTAATAGTCAAAAATAGTTGGTAAAAATGTTTTGAGTACCTATAAAATATGATATTGAGAGAAGTTTATTGAAATTCGTTTCAATAAACTTTTTTTATTTATGAAAAACTCAAAAAAAAGCGTTGTCCAACCTGTAAAAGTCTTCAAACAATTAAATGTGGAATTCAACCAAACAAGCAACGATTTAAGTGTAATAATTGTGGTCAATTATTTACTTCAAGCAATAAACCTGTTTCTGATTCTAATAAAGAAATTTGGTTTAAAAATTGGATAGT
>NZ_BAABCS010000007.1:0-7982 GCF_039539165.1 Flavobacterium chungnamense | reverse complement strand
AGGGCAAGCTCCGCCTCCTGCTTTTGAAGAAGACACAGCAGACAACACACCTGTTTTGCCCATAGACGACAAACTAGGACTATTAATATTTTCAGGAATAATTTTAGCTGGGTTATCAATAGTAAAAAAACAAAGAAAAATTAATCAAGCAAACTAAAATAAATTTAACCTTTATTAACAACAAGAATGCCCTAAAGAATTAGAAACTCTCTAGGGCATTTATATTTTATTATAAGAATTATTATCTGAATGTCCATTTATTTTAATAGACTGAATAAATTCATTGTATACTCTCAAATAAATTCATTTAAAATTTATATAAATTATGGACAAACTAAATATCCTTACTTCCTATTCCTAATATTCTAAATTGCTAAATGCAAATTATATGGCAAGTCTAAATTAAGTATATTAACTTAAACCTCTTATGCAAAAGAGATGGTTTTAATACACTTATTTTAAATATTAAACCACTTATTAATTCATTTAAAAATAAATAGTTTTAAAAATTATATTTAACAAAAAAACGCAAAGTATTTAATGTCAAATCTATAAACCAAATAGACCCTATTTTTTTAGACTTTAAGTTTAAAAAAAGCAAGTTTATAAGTTTACTTACTCACAAATATCTGCCTTTATAATTGCGCTTTCTTAATATTAATTTTGAATAAAACTAATTATTTTAAAATATATTTTATAATACAACTCAATTTATGAAAAATTTTACTCAACCTACTTTTAAACTAAGTAATAATTCATTTACCCGTTTCACGGTGGCCTTGTCGTTTTTGTTTGTTTTGCTTTTTAGTGAAATAGTGGATGCGCAAAATATCGCAAATTATGGTGGAACAACAAATTTTAAAGCAACAACAACTGCAGGCGCTTTTGTTCCGCTTAGCGGTGGAACAGCATTATCAGGAATGTTAGTTGATGATGCCATTTCTTCTCCGATATCAATTGGATTTGATTTTTATTTTAATGGATTACGCTATACACAATTTCAAGCTGGAACTGATGGTTATTTATCCTTATACAATTCTACATCAGGAACTTCCGGTTATTCTATCACTAATAACTTAGCAACTGGCGGAACTGTAGTTAGACCTGTTTTAGCACCTTTTTGGGATGATATGGATGGAAGAGGGACTACACCTGCTGCCAAAGCTTCTTATTTAACCACAGGTTCAGTTGGTTCAAGAGTATTTACTTTTGAATGGTTAAACTGGGTTCGTACTGGAGGTGCTGCTGGAGGTGCTGTTATGTCATTTCAGGTAAAGCTTTTTGAAAGTACAGGTATTATTCAGTATGTATATCGCTCAGATGCCACTGCTCTTGCCAGTGCAGGTGCCTCAATAGGGCTGAGTGCCGTTGGAAGTGGTTCTGGGTCTTTTGTTTCATTAAATAATGCATTAAATACAGCAACAACTAGTACAACTACAGAAACAAGTAGTATTTCTACTAAGCCTGTTACTAATCAAGCTTATACTTTTACGCCTCCGGGAAATGCAGGTAGTACCGTAACATCACTTGCTGCACCAACAGGTTTAAATTTTACCTCAATAGGCACTACTAATATGACATTGAACTGGACAGCAGCTTCACCAACAACAGGAATAGTAAAATATGCTGTTTATAATTCAACAGACGGAGGAACTACTTACAACTATGTAAATACTACAAATTTAGGAACAAACACTTTAGCCGTTACTGGTCTTACTGCCAGTACCTCTTATTTGTGGAGAGTTTATTCTTTAAGTGAAGGTTGCTTAAGTACTGCATTAAGTGGCACACAAGCAACACTAGGAGGAACAACTTATACTTGGAACCAAACAGGAACGGCTGCCTATAATACAGCTAGTAATTGGACACCTGCTAGAACTACACCAGCAACCAGTGATATTTTGGTTTTTGATGGTTCTAGTACACCAACACCTACAGTGACTGGTTTTACATCGCAAACCATATCAAAATTATTGTTAACTAACAATGCCAATGTCAACGTGCAATCTGCCGCTACTGCGACCTTAACCATTGCAGGTGCTACAGGAACCGATTTGGATATACCATCAGGGTCTACTTTAAATTTAAGTGGTAGTAATTCTGTAGGTTTGGACTTCACAGGAACTACAACTACTAGTGTTGGTGGTACTTTAACTTTTTCATCAACTGTTGGAACCCCTACTTTAAATTTGACAAATACTACCGCTACCGTGACAGGAACTATTAACTTGTCATCAACAGTTAGTCCTACCATAACTAGTACAACTGGAACCCTTATCTTCAGTAATGGATCAAATTGTAATATGATTACTGGCAACATTATTCCAGTAGCTTCATGGGGCGCAACTTCAAATCTGAATATTTCAGGAATCGTTGCTCAAACCACAATGACCAATGCATCACAAAGTTTTGGAAATATTCTTTATAACTGTTCTGGTCAAACAGCCACAATGAGTTTGTTTGTAAATACTACTACTACTATACAAGGGAATTTTGAAATTCGTAATACAGGAACAAATAAATTAAGAGCTACTACAGGAGGGGCTTTGACCGTAGGAGGCAATTTGCTTATTTCTAATACAGGAAATTTTGATGTTGCCAACAATAACGGAAGTGTTACTATAAATGGAAACTTTACCCATTCCTCTACAGGTACTACTTTTATAGCATTTTCAAATTCATCGTTAGGGACTTTATCGGTATTAGGGGATTTTAATCAAAGTAATGGTATTATTGACTTAGGAAATGTAAGTACTAGTGCTTCAGGAACTGTAAAAGTTGGAGGTACTTTTAATCAAACAGCAGGTACGTTGCGATATTCAGGAACTGCTACAACTGCTTTAGTTGAATTTAATGGTTCAACCAGTCAGTCTGTAACTATTTCGGGTTCAATTACGAATTTAATTAACTATAGAGTTTCTAATCCTACAGGTATTGCAGTTACAGGTATATTGCCAGTAAATGCTGGAGCTACCTTTACAGCTGCTTCAAGTGGTACAGCAGTTACCTCTGGAACGGTTGCTTATAGTACAACAACAACATTGACTTATGCAACAGCCGTTGGAACACAAACGACAGGAAGTGAATTTCCTGCGACAAGTGGACCAGTAAACGTTACTTTTAATAATACCAATGCTTCTAGAACAATAACTTTGTCTGGTACAAGGACTGTAACAGGGACTATAACCTTAATAGGTGGTAGAGTGACATTAGGGGCTAATGATTTGATATTGGCAAATGGAGGCACTTTAACTGCAACTTCTCCAAGTACTACTAACATGATTGTAACTGATGGTGCTGGTTTATTTAAAAGAGGTATTCCGGCTACAACAGGTGCTTATTTGTTTCCAATTGGAGATAATAGCGGTAGTATTCATTATTCACCGGTAACAATTCAATTTACTGCCAACTCGACCATTCGTATTGTAGGTGCCAAAGTAATAGATGCGGCAAGCAGTAATCTTAATACAGGTGGTACACCTACCAATTATTTGAGTCGTTATTGGACTTTTTCTGAGAATGGTGCTGGCGGTACTTATAATTATTATCTTAATCCTGCTGTTGCTGCTACAGGAGCAGAGGATGAAAACGGTACTGCTACTCTTATTAAAGCAGCATATTGGGATGGTTCTACATGGATAACATCGGCAGGTTCTTATACCACAGGAAGTTTAACATCTAATGCCACAGGAGTATCTGAAACAGCTGCTCCTCTTGGTTCTGTAGAATGGACAGGCCGTGATTTACCAGCAGTATCTTATACATGGGTTGGTTTAACGAATGATTGGAATACGGCAAGCAACTGGTCGCCTAATGGAATTCCTTCTTCAACAGATAACGTTACAATCAATGGAACCTCGGCAGTATTATGTTCAATTAATTCTAGTAGTTATGCAGTAAATAACTTTACCTTAAATGGTACCGGAGCCTTTGCTATGGCTTCAGGTACTGCTCTAACTGTAAATGGCACGGTGACTTTTGGAGGAAGTGCTACAACAAATTTAGATTGTGCCAGTACCTTTAATTATGCAGCAATAACCTCACAAACAGTTGCCGCAATGAATTATGGTAATCTTAATTTAACGGGTGGATCAAGAGTCTTATCCAGTACAGGAACAATAGGAATTTGCGGGACATTTACACCAGGCACAGGTGGATTTACAAACACGGGTAGTACTATAAATTTTAATGGTACAGGTTCACAAAACATACCTGCCTTTACTTATAACAATTTAACTTCTTCATCAACCGGTGCCAGAACATTAGCAAGTAGTGGAACAATTACTATTGCAGGAACTTTTACACCCGGAACAAATACCTACACCAATACAGGAAGTACGGTAGCATTAACATCAACTACGGGATTTTCATTTGCAAATCTACCAGTTGTTTCTAGCGGTAATAGCTTTAATACATTAACTATAAATGGTACAGGTGGAGTATTTAACTTACCTTACTCTGCAAGCACTCAAAACCTTGCTACAACTGTGAATGTAACAGCGGGCACATTGGTATTAAACCCTGCCACTAGCGGACTTGCTAATACAATCGGTGTTGGAACAATCAATATCAATGGTGGAACCTTAGATGATAGATGTACAGCAACGGGACTTACTACAACGCTAGAAGTCCGCACTGCATGGAATCATACATCTGGTGTTGCCACAAATACTGGTTCAGGTATAGATAAAATTTTATTTACAGGCGGTGGGGCAACAACTTTTACAGGATTACCTTCTGCGGCTAGTTTTATATATTATATAGTTCAAGTTTCGAATAATACAACTACAACATTAGGAAGTGCTTTGACTATAAATGGTGTTGACGGTGGAAACGCTTTATCAGTTGATTTAGGATCAACATTTAATGCTGTAGGATTTGTAGTTACAACTGGCGGTACGGGTTCTAATTTTGACATTAAAGGTACATTTAAAACATCAAATACAAACGGTTTTGTGGGTAGTGCAACTACTTCTTTAAACTCAGTTACTAACACACCCACATATAATTTAGGCGCATCATCCGTTGTTGAATACACATCAACAGGTACAGCAACTATTACTGGAGTAAATGGATATGCGAATGTCCTAGTTTCTGGATCAGGAACTTTTACATTTAATGGTTCTTCAACTCTTACAGGTAATTATAATCAAACAGCAGGTACAGTTAACTTTGTTAATGGAGCATCAGCATTTACTATGACGGTAGCTGGTAACTTTAACCAATCGGCTGGAAGATTTAATGTAACAGGTGCAGCAGCCACTGCAGGTGCAAGTATTACAGTAAGTGGCGCTACTGAAGTTGGTGGAAATTTTTTTATGGAAGCTAATACTGCTAATACTGCATCAACCGTTCTATTTCAAGCCAATGGGAATGCAACCTTTGGCACAAATGCAACTTTTGATTGGATGGCTGGAGGTTCAAGTGGTACAATATATAATGTAACTTTTGGGATTAAAGGCAATTATATTTGGTCAAATACAACAGGGCAACCAACAACTGGAGGTTCTGGAACTTCTAAAGGATTTACATTTAATGGAACTGGAACAATACTTTCGCCACAAACACTAACCTATAATGGAACTTCAAGCAGTACATACTATGGAGGTATTTATGCCGTTAATACTGGAACAGTAGTGAAATTACTAACAAATACCCCAATCGGAGCAACTAATGTTCCTTATAATACTTTTACCGTTAACGGAACTTTAGATACAAGTACATTTATAGTTAGTGGAGGTAGTTCAACAGTAAATGCTATTAATACTGGTTTTACGCTAGCATCTGGCGCTACATTAATAACTGCTAATCCTACAGGTGTTCAAGGATCTATTACTACATTCATTAAAAACTTCTCCTCATTAGCAAATTACGAATTCCAAGGAGCTGCTACGGGCATATTTACAACTACACCAACTGCTCTTACAGTTAATAGTATTGTGATAAATAGAAGTGCCGGAGTTACCCTATCTCAAAGCTTAACAGCTACCAACAATTTAGATTTTAAAAATGGATTGCTAACAGCTGCTACTGCAACACCAATTACAATTGGTGCATCAGGTAGTATTACCAATGCCACTTCTACAAAATATGTAAATGGTAAATTAAATAGACTTTACAGTACTATTGGCAGTAAAACTTTTCCAGTAGGAAAAGGTGGTGTTTATCGTCCTGTGACATTGGAATACACTGCTTTAACAGGAACAAGTACAGTATCTATGGAACAGTTTGAAACGGCATTAACAGGTACGTTACCTGCTGGTACAAATCTTAATAATGCACGTACTTGGGATATTTCTCAAACAGGTGGAAGTGCATTTACCTATAATGTAACTCTAGATCCAACTGGAGATACTACAACAGGAACAGTAGCTATGCTTAAAAAAGAATCAGGAACTATAACTTCTAATGCCACTACATCGCCAAATTTCACTAATGAAACTGGCTTTACTACTTTAACAGGAACTAATAATTTTACCCTAGGAAGTACATGTACGCTAACATCTGATGCAGGTCCAAACCAAGCAGACTGTATTGGAACTATCTTTACCTTGTCTGCAAATACTCCTAGTTTTGGTAATGGTTCGTGGACGGTTAGTGGACCAAGTACTAACGCTACACAATTTAGTAATACAGCTAGTCCAACTGCAACTTTCACACCTGATGGTGGTGCTGGTACATATACTTTAACATGGACAATAACTAATGGTAATTGTACTTCAAATTCAAATTTAACAATAACACTAAACACTACTTCTATTACCTTAGGTTTTATTGATAACGTTTCACCATCAGCTACTTCATTCCTTATACCCTATACGGCTACAACAGGTTCTCCAAATCAGTATTCTATAACTACAGGAGCTACAGGAGGTAATTCCATTGTAATGCCAAATTTTGTTCCAATTAATAATGCAACTTTAACTAATTCTCCAATAACAGTTACAATACCTCCAAGTGCAGCTGCTGAATATGGTTTTAATTTAACCATTACTAATACTACAACAGGATGTTCAAAGGTTTATCCTTTCCAATTAATGATTACATATATAAACCATGGAGTAATAGGAAGCGATCAAACTATTTGTTCGGGTATTGCTCCAAGTCCTTTAACCAATATAACTTCGGGTTCAGGTTCAGGAACGATTAATTACTCTTGGGAACAGTCGACTACAAGTGTTAATACAGGTTATAGTACTATAAATAATGCAACATCGGAATCTTATTCGCCTGGAGTGTTAACTCAAACCACTTATTTTAAGCGTGTAGCACAAAATGAATTTGGAGATGCTTCTGATAGTGATCCTGTTACAATAACAGTAAATCCAATTTTAACGGCAAGTGTTAGTATTGCTGCAAGTGAAACAGCAATTTGCCAAGGAACAAGCGTTACTTTTACTGCTACACNGCGACATCAAATAGTATTTCTATGACTGTTTCAAACAACGTAAGTTGGGTAGGAACAACAGGTCTTTGGAGTGATACTGCCAATTGGTCTTGTGGTAGTGTTCCATTAGATTCTTCTATAATTACTATATCCAGCGGAACACCAACACTTGATGTTAACTTTACTGTTGGAAACTCAGGTTCGTTAACATTAGATGGAACTGCATCTTTAATTATTGCGCCAACTGCCTCATTAACTGTTGATGGTTCGGCAAATTTTAATGCAAGACCAGTTTTGTTTGAATCGGATGCGACCGGAACAGCAGAATTTGGTGCAATGACAGGAACTTTAATCGGAGCAACCAACGTAACTACACAGCGTTATTTCCCTGCTAAGAGAGCTTTTAGGTTTACTAGTTCTGCTGTTACTACGAGCTCAACAATCAGGGCAAATTGGCAAGAAGGAGTAAATAATAATAACACAATTATTGCAAACAATCAAAATCCTAATCCAGGATTTGGTACCCATATAACTGGTGCAGGTGGAAGTGCTAACGGATTTGATACTACAATTTCTAACGCCAGTTCTTTATTTA
>NZ_BAABCS010000006.1:0-133718 GCF_039539165.1 Flavobacterium chungnamense | reverse complement strand
CTGTGATCCATTCCAATTAACAGGTGTACAAATCATCGACTACCCTCACTATTTTACACCAAATGGGGACGGAATTAACGACTATTGGAATATTGTTGGTTTGGAAGATTATCCAAGTTTACAAATTAATATCTTTGATAGATTTGGTAAACTTATTAAGCAAATCAGTCCAGCAAGCAAAGGATGGGACGGTACTTACAACGGAAACCTAATGCCATCAACAGATTATTGGTTTACAGTGAAATATCCTGAAGCTAATGTGATGAAAGAATTTAAAGCGCATTTTGCTCTGAAACGATAAATATGTATATATAAGCAAAAAAAATACTCCTCGATATTGAGGAGTATTTTTTTTATAATATTATGATAAATTATTTAGCGTTGTAAACTCTTAATGCATCTTTTAAAATTTGTACAGAACGAACTAAGTCTTCTTTCTTTAAAACATAAGCGATTCTTACTTCATTTAGACCTACATTTGGAGTTGAGTAAAATCCGGCAGCAGGAGCAATCATAACAGTTTCTCCATTGTTGTCGTAAGATTCTAACAACCATTGTGCAAAATCATCCGCATTTTTAACTGGTAATTGAGCAATACAATAGAAAGCACCTTTTGGAGTAGCCACTTTTACACCTTCAATTTTATTTAATTCAGAAACAAGTGTATCTCTTCTTTCTTTATACTCTTCAATTACTTCTGTAAAATAACTTTGCGGAGTTTCTAATGCAGCTTCACTTGCAATTTGAGCAAACGTTGGAGGACTCAAACGAGCTTGCGCAAACTTCATAGCAGTAGCCATCAATTCTTTATTTTTTGAAACAATGCAACCAATTCTTGCTCCACACATACTATAACGTTTTGAAACAGAATCAATCATAATAGCATTTTCTTTAATTCCAGGAACATTCATAACAGAATAGTGCTTATCATTTTCATCATAGATAAACTCACGATAAACTTCGTCAGCAATTAAAAACAAATCGTGTTTTTTTACAATTTCTGCTAATTGTTGGATTTCTTCTTTAGAATATAAATAACCTGTTGGGTTGCCTGGATTACAAATAAGTATTGCTTTTGTTTTTGATGTAATTAATTTCTCAAAAGCCGTAATAGGAGGTAAGGCAAACCCATCATCAATTGTTGAAATAACTGGAACCACTTTTACTCCTGATGCTGTCGAAAACCCATTGTAGTTTGCATAAAAAGGTTCAGGAATGATAATTTCATCATCAACATCCATTGTGCTTCCCATGGCAAATAATAACGCTTCTGAACCACCAGTAGTAATGATGATGTCTTGAACGTCAATTGGCAATCCATGAGATTTATAATATTGCGATAGTTTGGTTCTGTAACTTTCAAAACCTGCAGAATGGCTGTATTCTAAAACTTTAATATCTGCATTTTTTACAGCATTAAGTGCAACTTCTGGAGTTTTAATATCGGGTTGACCAATGTTTAAATGATATACTTTGTTCCCTTTCTTCTTTGCAATATCTGCATAAGGCACCAATTTTCTTATTGGCGATTCGGGCATTTGTTTTCCTTTGTTTGAAACTTTTGGCATGATTGAAAATTTAGTTGTGCAAATTTGCAATTTTTTATTGTATTTATTGTTAAAAATGATTTTTCAACAACAATATTTTATTAAATTTATGAAAATATTTTTTTGATGAAGTATAAGATAATCGCCTTTCTCATTTTTTTATTTACTTCCAATTGTTGGTCACAAAATGGTTTTGAGTTTGAGACTAACAAGAAAAAGATTTCAATCCCATTCCAGTTTATAAATAATTTAATAATTATTCCAATACAAGTTAATGGTGTATCCTTAAACTTTATGGTAGATACTGGAGTTGAAGAAACAATCTTATTTAGTGTTGATGAGTCTGATGATGTAAGTTTTTCAAAAATAGAAAAAGTGCGAATTAAAGGATTTGGAAATAACGAGGCATTTGACGCGTATAAATCTGATAATAATAAATTAGAAATCAAAAACTTCACCGATACTAGTCATTGTTTATATTTAGTTTTAGATCAAAATATTAACATTTCCTCTCAAGTAGGTGTTCCAGTTAATGGTATTATTGGGAATAAGCTCTTCAAAAATAAATGTGTCAAAGTGGACTACATTTCCAAACGTATCATTATTTATAACAATGAAAAACAATTAATATCAGCAATTAAAAATTATTCAAGTTTCCCCATAGAATTAATTCACGGAAAGCCATATTTGAATGTTAATGCCTTTTTCAATACAGAAAAACAACCTCTTAAAGCGAAACTTTTAATTGATACAGGAAATACAGATGCCTTTTGGTTTTTTAAACAAAAAGACGAAGGTATTGAAATGCCAAAAAAACAAATTGATGATTTTTTAGGAAGAGGTTTTAGTGGTGATGTTTTTGGTAAACGAGGAAGAGTTCCTTCAATTACTATCGGAAATTATAGTTTTAAATATCCAATTGTAGCTTTTCCGGATACTATTGCAACTTCAGATATTGACAAAATTGAAGGTAGATTGGGTTCTGTAGGTTCAGAAGTTATGAGAAGGTTTTCTGCAATTTACGATTACAATAATAATGTAGTTTACCTTAAGAAAAATAGTAATTTCTCAGAACCTTTTAGTTTCAACATGTCAGGAGTTGAAATACAACATCAAGGTCTACAATGGATTACTGAAAGTTATGAGAACAACCCAGTTGTAAGTAATAATCTTTTTGATGCCTACGGAAATAAAGTAGTTAATAATCTTAAGTACAAGTTTGAGTTAAAACCAGTTTACGTTATAGCAAACGTTAGAAAAGATTCGCCTGCTGCAATTGCAGGACTTCAAAAAGAAGATCTTATTCTAAAAATTAACAATCAAAATGGATATAATTTTACTTTAGAAAAAATAAACGAACTTCTTAAATCTGAAGAAGGTAAATCCATTGAATTTGAAATTGATAGAAAAGGTAAAATCATGAAATTCAAATTCCAATTGAAAAATATATTATAAAAAAAACGTCCGCAATTTGCGAACGTCTAAAATTTATGATTTTTCCATCAAACTTTGCTTTTTCTCTAGCGGATTGACTTCTTTCTTAACAATCACTTCACCTTTTATTTTTAAAGCTATCATACCACTTTCAACATTTACAGCATTAGTTTCAACCGTAATAGTTTTTCTTATTGGTCCAGGATTCATGTTATATTTCACTTCAATCACACCAGTTTTACCAGGCTGAATAGGTGTTTTTGGAAAATCAGCAACTGTACAACCACAAGTAGATTTGGCATTAGTAATCACCAAAGGAGCATCACCTGTGTTAGTGAATTCAAACTTTCTCAAACCATCGTCTGTATCTTTTGTAACAGTTCCGTAGTCAATAGTATTGTCTTTGTCTTTAAATACAATTTTTGGTCCAATTTGAGCAAATGCTATACTATTTAGTAAGACAAAAGCGATAAGTATTATTTTTTTCATTGCGTTAATTTTTGGTTTCATTGGATTAGTAAAATTACGACTTTAAATTTATAAGCAAAATTTTAATTCTTAATTTTTTATAAAAGTACTTATTACTTACTTTTGCAGTAATAATTACAAAAAACATACCAAAGTTTTTAAGGAGCGAACCTGCCTGTCGGCAGACAGGTCGCTAGGGATTTATCAGCAATCCATTTTCCTGCTTTGCGAGTTACATGGTAACTTCTTCAATCAGGGCTAAAAAGTTTTGGTAATGTACTTTTGTTAATTTTATAAAACACTTTCAGTATAAATCTGAAATCTAAAATCTGAAATCTTAAATTATATGATTCCTGCACAATTCAACGCCAAAGAAGTAGAAATTAAATGGTATGACTATTGGATGAAAAACGACTATTTCACATCCAAACCAGACCATAGAACACCTTACACCATTGTTATTCCACCACCAAACGTGACTGGAGTTTTGCATATGGGGCACATGCTGAACAATACCATTCAAGATGTATTGATTCGTCGTGCTCGTCTTAAAGGATTCAATGCTTGTTGGGTTCCAGGAACCGACCATGCTTCGATTGCAACAGAGGCAAAAGTTGTTGCCAAACTAAAAAGCGAAGGAATCAACAAAAACGATTTAACGCGTGAAGAATTCCTAAAACACGCTTGGGATTGGACCAATAAATATGGCGGAACTATTCTAGAACAACTAAAACAATTAGGTTGCTCTTGCGATTGGAGCAGAACCAAATTCACTATGGACGATGATATGTCTGCTTCAGTAATTCATTCTTTTGTAGATTTATACAACAAAGGATTGATTTATCGTGGTTACCGAATGGTAAATTGGGATCCGGAAGCAAAAACGACTTTGTCAGACGAAGAAGTAATCTTTGAAGAGCGTCAAGGAAAATTATACTTCTTAAAATACAAAATTGAAGGTTCAGAAGATTTTTTGACCGTTGCTACAACGCGACCTGAAACTATTTTTGGAGATACCGCTATTTGTATCAATCCAAATGACGAACGTTTCACACATTTGAAAGGTAAAAAGGCTATTGTCCCAATTTCTGGAAGAGTTATTCCTATTATTGAAGACGAATATGTAGATGTTGAATTCGGAACTGGATGTTTAAAAGTGACTCCAGCTCACGATATGAATGATAAGACCTTAGGTGAAAAGCACAATTTAGAAATCATTGATATTTTTAATGACGATGCTTCTCTAAATTCATTCGGATTGCATTATCAAGGAAAAGATCGTTTTGTAGTTCGTGAAGAAATTGCAAAAGAGCTTGAAACAATTGGTGCTTTAGCTAAAACCGAAACACATTTAAATAAAGTAGGAACTTCAGAAAGAACCAAAGCTGTAATCGAACCACGTTTGTCAGACCAATGGTTTTTAAGCATGGAAGAGTTAGTAAAACCTGCCATTAAAGCTGTTTTGGAAACCGAAGAAGTAAAATTATATCCATCACGTTTCAATAATACCTACAAACATTGGTTAGAAAACATTCGCGATTGGAATATTTCTCGTCAACTTTGGTGGGGTCAACAAATTCCAGCTTATTTCTATGGAGACGGAAAAGAAGACTTCGTAGTAGCTAAAAATATAGATGAAGCTTTAGTTTTGGCGCAAGAAGCTACAAACAATAAACAATTAACCATAAACGACTTAAAACAAGATGCTGATGCGCTTGATACTTGGTTTTCTTCATGGTTGTGGCCAATGGCAGTTTTTGGTGGAATTCTTGATCCAGAAAATGAAGATTACAAATACTATTATCCAACTAACGATTTAGTAACTGGTCCAGATATTTTATTTTTCTGGGTTGCGAGAATGATTATTGCCGGTTATGAATATGCTGGCGAAAAACCGTTTACTAATGTATATTTAACTGGATTGGTTCGCGACAAACAACGTCGTAAGATGTCAAAATCTCTTGGAAATTCACCTGAACCATTAGAGTTAATCGAGAAATTTGGTGCCGATGGTGTTCGTGTTGGTTTGCTTTTAAGTGCTTCTGCAGGAAATGACATCATGTTCGACGAAGAATTGTGCAACCAAGGAAAAGCATTTTCTAACAAAATTTGGAATGCTTTCAAATTGATAAAAGGTTGGGAAGTTTCGGATGCAATTCCGCAACCAGAATCTTCTAAAGTAGCTATCGAATGGTATGAAACTAAGTTGCAAAGAACCTTAACTGAAATCGAAGAAAACTTTGATAAATACAGAATTTCTGATGCTTTGATGGGTATTTACAAATTGGTTTGGGACGATTTCTGTTCGTGGTTTTTAGAAATGATAAAACCAGCTTACCAACAGCCAATTGACAAAACAACATTTGACAAAGCAATAGAAATGTTGGAAAACAATTTGAAGTTATTGCATCCATTCATGCCGTTTTTAACCGAGGAAATTTGGCAACATATTGCTGATAGAACTCCAGAACAAGCATTAATTGTTTCAGAATGGCCAAGAGCAAAAGCGTATGATGAAAAACTAATAGCAGATTTCGATTTCGCTATGGAAGTAATTTCAGGAATTAGAACCATTAGAAAAGATAAGAACATTCCGTTTAAAGATGCTATCGATTTGAAAGTAGTGAATAACGAAAATGCCTCGACTTATTTTGATGCTGTAATCATGAAATTAGGAAATATCGTCGCTTTAGAATACGTTACTGATAAAGTAGATGGTGCCTTGTCTTACAGAGTAAATTCTAACGAATACTTCATTCCAATTACTGGAAATATTGATATTGAAGCCGAAGTAGCTAAATTAACCGAAGAGTTAAACTACACCAAAGGATTCTTAAAATCGGTACAAGCTAAGTTATCTAACGAGAAGTTTGTAAACGGCGCACCAGAAAAAGTATTAGAAATGGAACGCAAAAAAGAAGCCGATGCTTTAGCCAAAATAGCCACAATAGAACAAAGTATTGCTGGTTTAAAATAACAAAAAGTTGCATTATAACTTGAATTTAGCTTATTTTTAATATATTTGATTTTAATTAAAACAAATTCTATGAAACAATTACTTTTTTTAATTTTAATATTTTTTACCTCATTATCTTTCGGTCAAACTATAAATGATTATTATCATAGTGCTAATAGGAAGAAGGAGTTAAAAAACTTCGAAGGAGCAATATTAGACTATAATAAGGTCATAGAATTAGACCCAACCTATGCCTTCTCTTATTATAATAGAGCTGAAGCAAAATTAGGTATTCAAGATTATAAAGGAGCAATAGAGGATTATAGCAAAAATATTGAAATATATCCTGACGACAGAATGGCATATTATAAGAGAGGAATAATAAAACTAGCTTTAGGTAACAAAGAAGGATGTTTAGATTTAAAAAAAGCAAAAGAATTAGGGTTAGTTGAGGTCAATGAGCAAATAAAAGAGTACTGTAATTAAGTGAAAAACCCCAAGCTACGCAAAGAGTTCTCTCTATCACTACACTGCGCAAATGTCCCAAGCTATGCAAAGAGTTCTCTCAAGCACTACGCTGCGCAAATGTCTCTTGACTTTGCGCTATATTTATATCATTTTTCATAGCTAATATATTTTACAAACGAACTTGAATTTAAAACATCTACAACAGGAACTTGAACAACTTCAACATCAATAATTCCTTTACTTTCCACATAATTTGAGGCACTTGAATAAATATAATCTTGTGGCTTCAAAACTAATCCTGCACGAACAGGATTAAAATGGATGTAATCAATTTTTGACCACATAAATTTTTCTGAATATATTTCTTCTGCATGATTTCCAAGTTGCCAAAATTGATAATTCTTGTTTCTTGAATGTGTTTCTGTGGCTAATTTGAATCTTTCTAACATCCAATTTCTGCGACTTTCTGGTTCTACTTGAATTTTATGTAATATTGTTTTTGCAGTATACTTTTTAAAATCTCTAATCAAATCGGATAATTTTCCATCTTCTGATTGAATTATCATGTGAATATGATTACTCATAATCACATAACTAAATAATATCATTCCTTTATTTTTAATACAATAATCTAAACATTCAATAATAGAATCACGATAATTTTGTCTAGAAAAAACATCAACCCAATCAACAACAGTAGCTGTCAAAAAGTGAGGTAAAGTTTGTTCTCTAATTACGTATCCTTCTTTCATAGAATTTATGTTTAATCAAATATAAAAAAAAAATTCCGCAAAGTCAGGAGACATTTGCGGAGCCTTTTATAGGAACTATTTATAAATTACATTTAAAGTAAAACCATTTACATAATAAGTAGGGTTTATTCAAATTTCACTTTGGTAACTTTAGTTTCGCCATCTCTTACATAAGTAACTTCTAGTTCGTCACCTGGGTTGATTTTGCCTAAAGCTTCCATATAGTTATAAACGTCTTTGATTGTTGTTGTTCCAATTTTTGTAATAACATCACCTTCTTTAATTCCAGCAACTTGTGCAGGTCGGTTTTCTGTTACGCCATCAACATGTAAACCATCAGGATGCTCTGAGTAATCAGGCATAATTCCCATCGTTACTTTGTATTTTGGTCTTGTTTTACCTGCATTTGCTTTTGTTTTAGTAAATTCTAGTTTATCTAAATCAGCTACATCATTAGCCATTCTAAAAACAAACTCTACAATGTTTTTTACACCAGTGAAATTAATTTTATCAGTATCATCACTTGGTTTGTGGTAATCGCCATGCGTTCCTGTAAAGAAATTTAAAACCGAAATATCTTTCAAATAAAACGAAGTATGATCGGTTGGCCCAATACCACTGTCTTCTGTAGTTACATTAAAACCAGCTGGTTTGTTTTTCTCTACCAATTTTTTGAATTCTGGAGAAGTTCCAACACCACCAACAATCATCTCTTTTTTGTCGCTCAAACGTCCAATCATGTCCATATTAATCATAGCAACCACGTTTGGATACAATGTTTTCAATGTTTCCGCCATGTGTTTAGAACCAATTAAACCATCTTCTTCGCCAGAAAATAAAGCAAATATATAGTTCGCTTTTTCTGTAGTTTTATTTTTGGTCAACATACGAGCCAATTCTAAAACCCCAGAAACTCCAGAAGCATTATCATCAGCGCCATTGTGAATTTCTCCTTTAGAATTTGGTTTGGTTGAATTGTTGTGTTCATTCAATCCCAAATGGTCATAATGCGCGCCAATTACGATAGTTTTAGCTGCTTTATTGTCTAAATAAGCAATAACGTTTCTACCATTATTAGTTTCGCTTTTATCAGTAATAGAATCGTTTGGACTCAATCGAACTTTGTAATCGAATTTTTGTAAATACGTTTTTCCAGAATATGGTTTTAAACCTAAAGCTTTGAATTGTGCCGAAATATAATCAGCAGCTTTTTGCTCGCCAACAGAACCTGTTAAACGACCTTTCAACTCATCAGAAGCTAAATAAGAAATATGCTTGTTTAGAAGTTCTGGTTTTACATTTTCAGTTTCGTCACTGTCAACCCAATCTGCAATAAAAACATTGGTTTCACGAGCTGCAGTTTGTTGACGATTACTTGACCAAACTAATTTCTTTCCGTCTGGTGAAAACATTGGAAAAGCATTAAATTCACTTTCCCATGTTATTTGTTTCAAATTACTTCCATCTACATCAATCATGTACAACTGAAAATCGTAGCCACGAGTTGAATGATGATTGGATGAAAAGATAATTTTTTTATCATTTGGACTAAAAAATGGAGCCCAATTGGCTTTTCCTAAATGAGTTACTTGTTTAACATCAGTTCCATCAACATTACAAGTGTAGATTTCCATTTCTGTTGGAGCTACAACATTTTCTGCTAATAAATCTTTGTATTCTTTAATGTCTTTTTCAGTTTTAGGTCGCGACGAGCGGAAAACTAATTTTTTACTATCGTGCGAAAAGAAACTTCCACCATCATATCCTAAACCATTAGTAACTTGTTTCAAATTGCTTCCGTCGATGTCCATTGTCCACAATTCCAAATCACCAGAGCGAGTAGAAGTGAAGGCAATTTTCTTTCCATCTGGAGAAACTACAGCTTCTGCGTCATAACCTGGAGTGTTAGTTAATTGTTTTACAATGTTACCATTCAAATCGGCAATATAAATATCAAATTCTGGGTAAACTGCCCAAAGGTATTTTCCTTCTCTTGGTTTTGGTGGCGCTGGACAAGCTTCACTTGAAGCATGTGTAGAAGCATAGATAATGTGCTTTCCATCTGGCATAAAATAGGAACAAGTAGTTCTTCCTTTTCCAGTAGAAATTAGTTTCAAATTTTCTGAAGAATAACTTTTGCTTTGCAAATCATACATATAAATCTGATCGCAAAGAATATTAGCTTTCGGATTAGAAACTTGTAAAGTCAAAAGTGAACTGTTTGGACTAAAATACGCTTCTGCATTGTCACCACCATTGGTAAGTTTCTGAATGTTTTTAAGATTTTTCTCTTGTCCAACTGCGTTCAAAGAAAGAAGTATAAAAAAGAACTTAGCAAAAGAATTTAGTTTTGAAATATTAGGATACATATATAATTTAATAAAGTATTTTTTAAATGCGAGCAAAGATAATAAAATTGATTTTTTTACTCTAGTGGTTTACAATAAAATATAGGTTTATTTAACACTTGATTAAGTGAATTCAAAACACAAAAAATCCCAAGTTATTGGCTTGGGATTTTAATTTATTTTTTAATGGCTTCTTCATATTTTTCACCAACTTTTTTCCAATTGATGACATTAAAAAAGGCTTCAATGTATTTCTTTCTTTTGTTTTGATAATTCAAATAGTAGGCATGTTCCCAAACGTCTATAGCTAAGATTGGAGTTCCTGCAACAAGAGCTCTTGGCATTAACGGATTGTCTTGATTTGGCGTACTTGTAACTTGTAATTTTCCTGCTTTATCAACTATCAACCAAGCCCAACCTGAACCAAATTGTTTAATAGCAGCATCTTCAAACTGGATTTTAAAATTATCAAATGAACCAAAATCTTTATCAATAGCGCTTGCCAAAGTATCGGAAGGTTTTCCGCCAGCTTTTGGTGCCATAATGTCAAAATACAAAGTATGATTGTAGTAACCACCTAAATTGTTTCGTAAATCGGCATTATTTAAATCCAATTTTTTGAAAATATCTTCGATTGGAAGGCTTTCTAACTCGTTTCCAGCCAAAGCTTTATTTAAGTTGTTGGTATACGTTAAATAATGTTTAGAATAATGCAGTTCCATGGTCATAGCATCAATATTTGGAGCTAAAGCATCATAGTTATAGGGAAGTTTCAATAATTCAAAGGCACCAGCATCAGCTTTAACGTCTTCTGGTAAACCAATAGTCATTTTTTCTTCTTTAGAAGGAAGAGGCACTTCAACTACTTCGGTATATTTTTTTCTTTTGCAGGAACCAATTGAAAGGAAAAAAATCGAACTTAATACAATTAAAATTACTTTTTTCATTGGTTATTTCTTTTTTACTAAATCAGTGATGGCTTCAATGTATAATTCTTTACATTCTTCTTGTGTAAGATGACTTATTTGCATCCAAGCATTCATTTTAAAAGCATTTCTCAAATCGTAAACTGGATAAACTCTACTTGTTATTGTTCCGTGCGTTGATTGTTTATACAACGCATACAACCGTAACTGAACATCTTGTGGTAGTTCGGCTTGAGTTATTGTATTTGCCAATGTTACGGCATTTTCGAAGCGTTTTTCTAAATCTTCTTGCATTTATTTGCTAGCAACTATAGTTTGATTTCCTACTGCTTTTTGTCCAATTTTTACGTTTACATTGGTTCCAATTGGTAAATAAATATCAACTCTTGAACCAAATTTTATGAATCCTGCATCTTCACCTTGTCTAACTTGCATTCCTTCTTCAGCATAATTTACAATTCTTTTTGCCAAAGCACCTGCAATTTGTCTGTACATGATTTCTCCAAAAATTCTATTTTCAATTACAACTGTTGTTCTTTCGTTTTCTGTACTTGCTTTTGGATGCCAAGCAACTAGAAACTTCCCTGGATGATATTTACTATATCTCACTTTTCCACTTGTAGCATAACGTGTTACGTGCACATTTATTGGCGACATAAAAATAGAAACTTGCAAACGTTGGTCTTTAAAATATTCGGGTTCAAAAACTTCTTCAATTACTACAACTTTTCCATCTACTGGAGCAATTATATTGTAATCATTTACTTCTAAAGGTCTTTTAGGATTTCTAAAAAATTGCAATACAGTTACTAAAAGCAATAGCATAAGTATTTGTACTGATTTTAAAACCCAAGGATTTGATATAACCATTGGAGAAACTAATAGTAAAACTACAAATAGTGTTGTAGAAATAAGAATAATCTTGGCACCTTCTTTATGAAACATAATATAAAATTTGATAAAATAAAAATACAAATGGAGCTACAAATATAATACTATCTAATCGATCTAAAATACCACCATGACCAGGCATAATTTTTCCGCTGTCTTTTACGCCAGCAATACGCTTGAATTTGGATTCAATTAAATCACCTAATGTACCGAAAATACTGACAATTAAGGAAATTATTACCCAAATGTAAGTATTAGATGCGCCAATGTAAAATTTAGAAATTAAAATACTTGCAATAAAACTAAAAACTAACCCACCTACAAAACCTTCAATGGTTTTTTTAGGAGAAATTTTTTCTAATAATTTATGTTTACCAATCGATTTTCCTACAATGTATGCAAAAGTATCATTTGTCCAAATTAAAATAAAAATACTGATTATGATTTCAGCATTAAATCCTTTAATACCAAAAGGTATTTTGGTAATCAGGATGAATGGAATGATGATATAACCAATAAGGTAAATGTATTTCGAAAGGGTATCAATTTTTTCTTTCTTGGTATTGAAAAGTAAAAGCAAACATTTTATGGAAACAAAAAGCGTTGCAATTAATATTAAAATATCATTGGTTTTGTTGGTTCTAAATTGGCTTCCTAAATAAAATGCTGTTCCACCAACTAAAAGAGGTAAAATTTTATTCAAATTTATTAATTGGCAAAACTCATAAATCGCAATAAGCATAAAAATGCCAAATAGTATAAAGAAACTATTTGCAGAGTAGGAAGTAGCAAACAGTAAAAGCGTTACATATACTACACCCGAAAGTAATCTCGTTAACGATTCATTCATTTTATAAATCTTCTAAAAGAAGTAGGTAAAGATTTTTGGCACAACTTCCATAGGTCAAGAAATCTTCTTCTTGTACTTTCTCAAAATATTTTATGGTAGTAATATTGGTAGGATAGTCTTTATCGTATTTTTTCTTAATAACTCTTAAACCGTCACTTTTAGATTCTAATATCTGACTTGTAGTAGCAAGTATTACAATATTGTCAGGTAATTCGTTTGGTTTTTTTTGTTTGATTTGATTTGAGGAAAACAACACTGAACCTTCATCTGCAATTAAATTTTCACAACTTGCAAAAAAGAATTTAGGTTCTGTTGGATTGGCATAACTTAATTTATTTTCATCTAACAGGTTATAAAGTTTTGGTTCAAAACATAATACTTCACTTTCAAACCAATCATTTTCCTCAAGTATATTTTCGAACTGTTCCCTTACTTCGTTTAAATTTTCACAATAGATAAACTTACCGCCATTTTTCTTAAAATTGAAAGTAAATAAATCGTCAATTGGAAGATTTGAAGGTTTGGGAGTATTATATTCACTTTGGTTTTCCTCATCGGAAGCATCATTGCTAGAACCAAATATTTTTCTGAAAAGACTCATATTGCTGTATAAAATTCTTTAAATATCATTTGAAAACCTTCAAAGATAAAAAAATCTTAATTCAAAAGCATTTTTTGAATTAAGATTTTTAAATTTTTATATTTAACTGTTGTTTAAGCAGTAAATTCAGTGTTCTCTTCGTTGTCTATTTGATAAGGACGTTTGCCAAAAATAGTTTCCAAATCATCTTTGAAAATCACCTCTTTTTCAATCAAAATATCGGCAAGTTGTAACAATTTATCCTTGTTATCTTTAAGAATTTCAATCGCTCTTTGATACTGACCTTCAATAAGAAGTGAAATTTCTTTATCAATAGTGATAGCTGTATCTTCTGAGTAAGGCTTACTAAAGTTATATTCGCTTTGTCCTGAAGAATCGTAATAAGTGATATTACCTAATTTTTCATTCAGGCCATAAATAGTTACCATAGCACGAGCTTGTTTTGTAACTTTTTCTAAATCAGATAAAGCACCTGTCGAAATAGTATCAAAAATTACTTTTTCTGCAGCACGACCACCCATAGTAGCGCACATTTCATCAAGCATTTGATCTGGACGTACAATAAGTCTTTCCTCTGGTAAATACCAAGCAGCACCAAGACTTTGACCTCTAGGAACAATAGTAACTTTAATAAGTGGAGCAGCATGTTCTAACATCCAACTTACGGTTGCGTGACCAGCTTCGTGAACTGCAATAGCTCTCTTTTCTGCAGGTGTAACTATTTTGTTTTTCTTTTCCAATCCGCCAACAATTCTGTCAACTGCGTCTAGGAAATCTTGTTTGTCAACAGCTGATTTGTTATTACGAGCAGCAATTAAAGCCGCTTCGTTACAAACATTTGCAATATCGGCTCCAGAGAAACCTGGAGTTTGTTTTGCTAAAAAGTCAGTATCTAAACCTTCTACTTTTTTCAAAGGTGCTAAATGCACTTCGAAGATTTCTTTACGTTCTCTAATGTCTGGTAAATCCACATAAATTTGTCTGTCAAAACGCCCAGCACGCATTAATGCTTTGTCTAAAACGTCAGCTCTATTGGTTGCAGCTAAAACAATAACGTGAGTGTTTGTTCCAAAACCATCCATTTCGGTAAGTAATTGGTTCAAGGTATTTTCTCGCTCGTCGTTTCCGCCTGACATGTTATTTTTACCTCTTGCACGACCAACAGCATCAATCTCATCAATAAAAATGATGGCTGGTGATTTTTCTTTAGCTTGTTTGAATAAATCTCTTACACGAGAAGCACCAACACCAACAAACATTTCAACAAAATCTGAACCTGAAAGTGAGAAGAAAGGCACTTTAGCTTCACCAGCAACGGCTTTAGCAAGCAACGTTTTTCCAGTCCCTGGAGGTCCAACTAAAAGCGCTCCTTTTGGAATTTTACCACCTAAAACAGTATATTTTTCTGGATTTTTAAGAAATTCTACAATTTCTTGAACTTCCTCTTTTGCACCTTCTAATCCGGCAACGTCTTTGAAAGTTGTTTTTACTTCTGATTTTTCATCAAAAAGCTTAGCTCTAGATTTCCCAATGTTGAAGATTTGACCTCCGCCACCTCCAGCACCACCGCCAGACATTCTTCTCATGAAATATAACCAAACTCCAATAAGAATAATCATTGGCAATAAACCAACTAAGAATTCTGACCAATCACTTTTGCTTTGAAAATCGAAATCTTTGATTTTTTTCTGAGCTCTTGCATCAACTAATTTCTTTTGAAAAAGTTCATCATTTCCTGGATCAAAAATGTAATGTGGTCCTTTATTCGGATTACCAAAAACATCTTTAGCTATCTTTTCATTAGCTTTAGATTTCAAGGCTTTAGCTGTTAAATAAGCTTCTGCCTGATTTTTATTGTAAATAATTACTTTTTCAATCTGACCACTATTCAAGAGTTCATCAAATTTTGATGAAGAAATTTTTGAAGGATCTTGAAGACTTGAGCCTCCTAATATGTTTAATACAACAAATATAAGAATAACTCCTCCTGAAATCCACCATGGACTAAATTTTAAACCGCTTGGCTTTTTGTTCTCTGACATTATTTATAGTGCTTTTAGTATTTATTTTCTAAAGTAGTAATTTTTGCATCTCCCCAAAGGCCTTCAATATTATAATATTCTCGAATTTCTTTTTGAAATACGTGAACTACAATACTAACATAATCCATTAAAACCCATTCAGCATTGTCTGTTCCTTCAACATGCCAAGGTTTGTCTTTTATTTCTTTGGATACAACTTTTTGAACGGAGTTAACAATAGCGTTAACTTGTGTATTTGATGAACCGTTGCAAATAACAAAATAATCGCAAACAGCGGTATCTATTTCTCTTAAATCAAGGATTTCAATATCATTTCCTTTTACTTCTTCTATTCCTTTGATGATGTTTGTTAATAAAACATCGGTACTAATTGTTTTTTTTGCCATCTAAATTTTATATAATTTGCAAAGGTATCAAAATTTGTGATTATTTTTGATGCTTAACATAAGTTTAAACTCTGTTTTATAAAAATAATTCCCATGAACTTAATCAAACTCGATGCCATAGAATCTACAAACGATTTTTTGAAAGAAATGTCAAGAAGTCAAATCGTAGAAAACTTTACTGTTGTAATTGCCAAGAATCAAACAAAAGGTAAAGGTCAAATGGGTGCTACATGGGAAACAGAAAGTGGTAAAAACTTAATTATGAGTATCTTGGTTAAAGAAGTATTGAAAGATATTGATGAAATATTTCATTTAAATGTTGCTGTTGCACTCTCAGTAATTAAAGCTTTAGAACCTTTAAACTTGCCAAAACTTTCTATTAAATGGCCAAACGACATTATGGCAGAAAACAAAAAAATTGGTGGCATCTTAATTGAAAATAGCTTCAAATCTGACAATAAGATCGAATCTATAATTGGAATCGGATTAAATGTTAATCAAATCAACTTTGATAATTTGCCAAAAGCGTCTTCATTATCGTTGCTAAAAGAGAAAGAATTTGATTTAAATGAGATTTTAGAAAAATTATTTTTTCAAATAAAAAAACAATGCAGTTTATTGCTTTCCAATCAACATGATTTTCTGTGGAATGAGTATCACAAAAATCTTTTCAAATTAAACACGCCCATTGCCTTTTCAGACAATGAAAATAATCAATTTATGGGAATCATTCAAGGTGTAAATTTTGAAGGTAGGTTGGAAGTACTTCTTAACGACGACTCTGTAAAAACTTTTGGTGTAAAAGAGATTCAAATGTTATTTTAAAGTTATAAATGCATAAAAAAACCTCGTAACGAATTAGATACGAGGTTTTTCTGTTTTGTATTGCTGCCTTTTGTTATTCCGTAGGAATCTATTCTTTACAACTTATGCATATTTTCAGCCAAAGTTTCAATGAATTTTGAAATCGGGCCTTTAATCATCATTGCCATCATTGGGTTGAAATCGCCCTCAAAATCTAATTTTACTTCACTTGAATTTTCAGTAATAGCATCAATACTCGCCACTAATGTAAAAGGAAGTTTATCACTTGCCGCAGCAAGATTCACTTTAGAATGTGGAACGCCTTCTTTCAATCTCAATTTGATTTCTGGCATACCTTTCAAACCAAAGTTGAAAATATCATCACCAAGAACTTCAAATTTGGCAATGTTCTCTGGCATTAATTTTTCAAAATTTTTCACATCAGACAATTGAGTGTATAAATACTCAGCCGATTTTTCCACAGTAACTTTTGGACTTTCTAAGTTCATATTTTTTATTTTTTTAGAGAAAAGAACATAGAACTCTATTTTCTATACTCTTTGTTCTTTCTTCTTTCTTCTTTCTTCTTTCTTCTTTCTTCTTTCTTCTTTCTTCTTTCTTCTTTCTTCTATTTTTTTAAACACTCCAAGTTGATGGACTTTTTCGCCATTCCTGTAATGTTTTTTGTTCTTCTTCTGTAATATATTGCTTTTCTACAGCTAGTTCCAAAAGATGTTCGTAATTGCTTAATGTATTCAAATTTACATTCGCATTTTTGAAGTTTTCTTCTGCAACATCAAATCCGTAAGAGAAAATGGCTAACATTCCTTTTACATTTGCTCCGGCTTCTTTTAATGCTTCAACGGCAAGCAAACTACTATTTCCTGTCGAAATCAAATCTTCAACTACAACAACATTCTGACCTTTTTGTAAAAAACCTTCTACTTGATTTTGTCTTCCATGCTTTTTTGGCTCTGGTCTAACGTACACAAATGGCAGTCCTAATTCTTCTGCAACAAGTATACCAATGCCAATTGCTCCTGTTGCAACACCTGCAATGACATCTGGTTTACCATAAATTTCTTCAATTTGCTTAGAAAATTCATCGCGAATGTAATTTCTAATCGCTGGAAATGAAAGCGTTAGACGATTATCACAATAAATAGGTGAGTTCCAACCCGAAGCCCACTTAAAAGGATTTGACGGATTCAATTTAATTGCATTTATTTGTAAAAGCAATTCGGCTGTTTTTTCGGCTGTTTCTTTATTAAAAATCATACTGCAAATGTATAAAGTTTTTGTGAACGATAAACCACTTTTTTTGACAAATGAAGTCGCAAAGGAAACCGACTTTCAATTATTCTTGCTTGAAAGTGTTGACATTGAACAGCTTATTGTAAAGATGTTCAACAATAAGATTAATAAAGCTTATTTGTATTATCCCGACGAAAAGGAAATTCTGAAAAAAGTAAAGGAAAAAATCCCTGTAAAAAAAGCTGGTGGTGGATTGGTTTACAACAAAAATGGTGACGTTTTATTCATTTTTAGAAACGGAAAATGGGATTTGCCAAAAGGTGGTTGCGATAAAGGTGAAGAAATTGAGGATTGCTCGATAAGAGAAGTTGAGGAAGAAACTGGTGTTAAAGGTTTGAAAATCACTAAAAAACTTCAAAAAACGTATCATGTTTTTAAGCGTAATGGTGAGTATAGACTAAAAATTACTCATTGGTTTGAAATGACTACTGATTTTGAAGACAAATTAACACCTCAAAAAGAAGAAGGAATTAAAAAAGCCGTTTGGTTAAAACCCGAAGATGTTCAAGAAGCATTGAAAAATTCGTATGAAAATATCAAATTGTTGTTTGAGGAAGAAAATGAAAATAGTATCAAAATCTGATGTATCAATTGAAGAAAAGGAAATCATTTTCTAGTTTTTAATAACTTTTCCTTAATCTAAAAATTAATGCTATCTATCACATAATAAAGTATCAATACCATTCTTTGAGTTCTTTGTCAAATTCTTTTTTGTTGTGATTTAAATATTCAAGCTCTAATACATATTCTTGCCCATCACAATTATATTCAATTTTATTTACAATGTAACTTTGTAGCAAGTTAAAATCTTGTTTCTCAATGATACTCTTAATTTCATTTGGATATTTACCAAATTTGCTTTTGTGAACTTCAATTTCATTGGTGATTTTTATTCCTATTTTGTTTGATGTAAAATCATATATTTCAAATATAAATAACAATACAATCATATTCATAAAACCCAAAAAAGTAATGATTTTAGACCATTTATAGATTAAAGATTTGTTATTAGTACCGCTGTACCATTTTGCAATCAAAGCTGAACATCCCATAATTACAATAATTGTCATAAAAGCAGTGAAATTAATCAATGATGCAACAATTAAAATGATTAGAATAAATAAATATAGTAGATAATTATGAAACTCAAATGTTGTATTTAATTTTTGATTTGATAAAAATATTCTAATTTGATTGGATCTTTCATTTTTTTCGGAATGAATTAATTTATTTATCAATTCTGAAAGTTTTATTTCATCAACTTTTATTTGGCTTAAATTTAAATTTAATTTCTGTGCACCAATTATTTCATTTAATTTTTCTACCCATTTATATTGTTTGGTTTCACTATCAAAAGCTTCGTTTACTATTATTGAAATGAATTTTTGGTCAGAAATATCTAATGGATAAGCTTCAATGATATGTTTCCATTCTATCTGACCTTGTTTTAATGTTTTATCGAAGATTCCATTTTCATTAATAATTATTTGTACTCTTTTATCAAAGAATGTAAATATTCCAATTAGAACTCCTAAACCAAAGAACAATGTAGTGAACCAACCCATATAATAATCAAAAGTTCCATTTTGTTCTCTTAAAATCACCCAAATACCAATCATTACAAAAGGCAATGAAAGAGCAATTATTTTAAACCCTTTTCCGCTTGATTTGTATAATTTTATTTCAGCCATTATTTTTTTATGGATGTAGTTAAATGAAAAAAAGGTTACTCCATTATCCTATAAACTGGATATTGCAAATGCGCTTTTTCGTAATAAATAGAATTTTTATGAACCCAATCCAATTGAGCTTCTGGGTTTTCTGCAAAGGATTTATCTTCTAATTTCTTTTGTTCTAATTTCGCTCGTAATTCTGGATTTTTGTTCAAATAGTCATTCGCTAAATCTTCAAAAACATAATCGGAATAACCTTCTTTTTGTTGCAATATCGTGTCAAAAAAGTTCCAATTGAAAAAGCTGTCCATCGCTTCTGGTTCTAAGGTTTCTACTAGAAATTTTACGCCCATTTGGTCGGTTTTAAACAAATAATCACCTTTTCTAAAATTCATTTTTATTTTAGAACTTACAATTTTTGTACTGTTGTGTGGATAATGTCCTTCGTAAGTATTTTTCGCTGTTTTATAATCGGCAATTCTATAACTTTCTACTTCAATTATCGTATCGCTTTTTAATCTTCTGAATTCTAATTTGTTTTCTTTCAAACGATCAATTATAGGCCAAAAACCTTGTGGAATAACATAAGCATTTGGAATTTTCACTGTTTGAACCGATTTATAATCTGCCATGAAAGGAATGTCTTTAGTAAACGGAAGTTTTCGGTCGTAATACAATCGTTTGCCTGAAGTTACATCACTTTTTTTGTATTTTCCTTCGTAACCTAGAAACGGAATTTTAGTAATTTTGGTCGTATCAATTTCCCATTTGATTGTGTAATCACTTTTAGGTTGAAATTGTTTTTGATTTTCTAATCGCTTGGCTTTTATAGTTTTATAATTTTTATCAGCAAAATTAATTGTGGAAACCATAAACTCATAAGTTGCTTTCACACGACTGGCGTAGTTTTTCAACATGTGCGTTTCTACCACAAAACCAATCGTATTGAACAAAGAAGTATAACCTGTAGCATACCTCGGACTTTCAAAAAACTGCTGAAAACCTTCGTCTGGTGTGCCATGCCAAACGTTTACATAAGGTGTGGTTTCTATCTTTTTTTGCTGTAAATCTTTTACAATCGATGGTGTTAATTCGTTTTTCATGTAATCGCCCAAGACGGTTCCTAATTTCTTAGGTTCGGTCATGATGTACGTCAACGTATATTGATAATCTGCGCCATTGCTCACGTGATTATCTATAAAAATATCGGGATTAAATTCTTGGAATATTTTATAAAAACTACGCATGTTTTTTGTATCCGATTTGATGAAATCTCTATTCAAATCAAAATTTCGAGCATTGCCACGAAAACCATATTCTTCTGGACCATCTTGATTGACGCGAGTTGTCGAATTTCTATTCAAACAACCACCAATATTATAAACAGGAATCGCAACCACAATCACATTCTTTGGAACTTTAATTTTTCCTAAAGCCAAATCGCGGTACAATTGCATGGTCGCATCAATTCCGTCAGGTTCGCCGGCGTGAATTCCGTTATTGATTAATAGGATGCTTTTTTCGGAAGAGGCATAATTTATATCAAATACTTTTTCAGGATTGAAAATCACTACTTGCAAACGTTCACCACTATCGGTTTCACCCATATTTAAAACTTGAATGCTTTCAAAATCCAAATCCAATTGCTCATAATAACGAAGTATTTCTTTATAATCAGCACTTTGATTGCCATTTTCTTTTTCAAAATAGGTAGTGTATTTCGAATTATCTTGAGCCAAAATGATCGTTGTAAATAGGAGGAAAGCAACTTTTATAAAACGCATTGTAATTTTTTTTTAGAAGTTCAAATGTAGTTAAAAATTCAATTTCAATGTCAATAGCAATTTCAATATCAAAAATCAATTTTTAGCAACACAGATTTGAGAAATTTAAGAAATTTGAAAAATTTATGTCAAAACCTAAAACCTACATCCTAAAACCTACAACCTAAAACCCTAAATTTAGTTACCTTTGCCAAATGAATAAAAATCCACATTCCAATAATGTTCTTCTCAATTTAGGTATTGAGGAATTAAACGAAATGCAAGTTGTTGCTCAAGAAACTATCTTGAACGACGCCAATGTTTTACTACTTTCACCTACAGGTTCTGGAAAAACGTTAGCTTTTTTATTACCCATTTTTCAAATGTTGGACGATACTTGCAAAGACGTTCAATGTTTAATTTTAGTTCCATCGCGTGAATTGGGTTTGCAGATTGAGCAAGTTTGGAAAAAAATGGGCACCGAATATAAAGTAAATGTATGTTATGGTGGTCATTCTATAGAAACGGAAATTAAGAATTTATCAAATCCACCGGCGATTTTAATTGGAACGCCTGGTCGAATTGCCGATCATTTGGACAGAGGAACTTTTAATACAGATGATATCCAAACGTTGGTTTTGGACGAATTTGATAAGTCGTTGCAATTGGGTTTTCATGAGCAAATGAGTTTTATCATTTCAAGATTGAACAAGTTGAACAAACGCGTTTTGGTTTCGGCGACTTCTGATATTGAAATTCCGAAATACACACGAGTTTTGCAGCCAACGGTTTTGGATTTTATTCCAACGGAAGATTCGAGTAGCAATTTGAGTTTGAAAATGGTCGTTTCTAAAGAAAAAGACAAAATCAATGCGCTTTTCAATTTGCTATGTTCTTTAAAATCGGAAGCGGCGATTATCTTTTGCAATCATCGTGATGGTGCCGAACGCATTAGCGACACCTTGAACGAAAAAGGAATTTACTCGACGTATTATCATGGTGGCATGGATCAAGACGAACGCGAACGTGCTTTAATTCAGTTTAGAAACGGAAGTGTGAGTTATTTAATCACCACCGATTTAGCCGCACGTGGATTAGACATTCCCGAAATGAAACACGTGATTCATTATCATTTGCCTTTAAAAGAAGACGAATTTACCCATAGAAATGGTCGTACAGCTAGAATGTTAGCTTCTGGTACGGCGTATATTATTGCACACGAAAGTGAGAAAAAAATGGAGTATTTAGATTATAAAATGCCTGTTTTAAATGTTGAAAACGCGACAACTTTACCAAAACCACCCGAATTTCAAACGATTTATGTAAGTGGCGGAAAGAAAAACAAATTGAACAAAATTGACATTGTAGGTTTCTTTTCTCAAAAAGGAAAACTAGAAAAAGGCGATTTAGGTTTGATTGAAGTAAAAGATTTCATTTCGTTTGCAGCAGTAAAATCAAATAAAGTAAAACAATTTCTGGCTAACATTCGTGATGAAAAAATGAAAGGGAAGAAGTTTAAAATTGAGGTTGCAAGGAAGGTTGTTAAGAAAGAGGAGTAGGGGTTTAAAAAATTTTAAAAAAAAACGTTCCGCCGCTTGGCGAGGTTGCGAACTTCGTAACCGTTTATTTTCCATTAAAGATAAAATTTCTTGCGGAACGCAAACGTGAATTTACCACTAAATTCGCAATCTTGCCAAGCTGTTACAAGTTGGTTTTTGTTTAATTTCTGTATTAATTTGTTTTTATTTAAATTTAGGTGCAAAAATGAAATGTGATTAATCATTAAATTACATTGTTTTTATTTTTAATTTGTTTAATGCTCCATTTCAATCCAATGACTATATATCTAAATGGAAAAAAAAGTATAAGTATAAATATATTGATATCAATAGCGGTTTGAAGATAAGTCGGGGTATCTTTATTAATATCTTTTTCTAAATTATCAATTTCTTTTATATTCAATCCTTCTTCATAAGGTTCAAAAATTAATTTTTTAAATCCTTCTATAGAATGCTTATATCCTTGCTTTACAAAATTTGAATAAATTTTAATACAAATACTATCAACCTTTAATATTTCTTTAAACTTTTCTTCTTTTTTCCTTAAATCAATCCAAAATTCTTTTTCTTGATTTTGAATATATTCATTATTTA
Source organism: Flavobacterium chungnamense (assembly GCF_039539165.1). NCBI lineage: Bacteria > Pseudomonadati > Bacteroidota > Flavobacteriia > Flavobacteriales > Flavobacteriaceae > Flavobacterium > Flavobacterium chungnamense. The sequence goes on along the minus strand of NZ_BAABCS010000006.1, from coordinate 110,342 downwards.
GGCGGTATTCGTTGTAATATAAATTATATAAATCGTCTATAACACTTTCTTTCCTGAAATATTTAACTCTAAAATCGCTAAGTTCTTTTGTGTAAAGCCCGTTGTTTGATACTAGGTTAAACAATACAATTTGATCCTCAGTATTTTTATAATCTTTTTTATAATTTTCATAATTTTTATTATAAAGATTATGTTTTTTTAATTTATACCAAAGTAATTGATGCTGAGGAAGACTATCTAGTATTTTAATTTTATTGTCAATTTCTATTTCGTAACTATTCTGTCGATATTCGCCTATTTTATAAATAGAAAAACACACTATTGAGATCAAAATTATATAGATAAATTCTCTGGCTACGGTTCGCTTTAAATTATTTTTGAATATTGAATTAGTAGCTGTCATTTTATTTTTCAAAGTTTTTGTTTTTAGTATTTGAGTTCATAATTTTTAATATCATATTGATTTTAATTATAAATTAGTTTTAGCAAACTATGATAATTTGATGTATTTCTTTGGCTTACTTGTAACTTGTACATAGTTTCCACAAACTAACATTTACAATTATTTGTAAGCGTTTGTAATTAATTGTAAATATATAAAATTACCATAAACAATAATTACGGTTTTCCTCATTCCACAAAAAAAAGCTAAAAATTAGTTCTAACTTTTAGCTTTTTAAATAGTATTTTGTAATCTGAAATCTGTTTAAATCCTCACAGAATCCGGTACTAAAACCGTATAATCGCCTCCATTTCGCAATACATCGCGCACAATACTTGAGGAAATGTAAGAGGTTTTGGATGCAGTTAATAAGAACACGGTTTCAATTTTAGATAATCTTCTGTTGGTGTGGGCAATGGCTTTTTCAAATTCAAAATCGGCAGGATTTCGCAAGCCACGTAAGATGAATTCTGCTTTTTCTTTTCGGCATAAATCAATCGTCAAACCTTCGTAAGTGATTACTTTTACTTTGGGTTCGTCTTTAAAAGCTTCTTCGATAAAGCGTTTTCGGTCTTCAAGGGAAAACATGTATTTTTTTTCGGCATTGATTCCTATGGCTACAATGACTTCATCAAACAGCGAAATGCCTCTTTTAATAATGTCGTAATGACCATTTGTAATAGGATCAAAGGAACCTGGAAATATTGCTTTTTTCATTAGTTTCTTTCTATTTCGTATATTTTCTTGTCTTTATACATTTTTCTAATTTCTTCTTTAGAATAACCATAAAGCTCTTTGTAGTTTTCAGGTTTGTCAATGTCATTGATTCCTGAAGTTTTGTTGGTTTCCATATCATTTACAAGAACATGAAGACTATCTTTCAAAACACTTTCAACTTTCATTGTAGAATAAAAACCAGGATTTGATTCGAATTTATAAACGTCACCCACTTTTGGAGCTTTTAGATATTCGGCTTCTTTTTTCTCAGTTTCACCAGAACTATAAATTCCAATGGCAACTAAAACTGCAATAATTCCTAATCCTGAAAACATCCAAATTGGTGTTTTTACAGCATCTTTTTCTTTTTCTCTGTCTAATTTTGTTTGAATAGGTTGCGTTAATTCGCTGTATTCAAAGGTTCTTTTGCAATTATTACATTCAGCTACAGTTGTTTTTCCAATTGGAAAAAACGGAATCCAATAAATATGAGCATACTTACCGAAAACGGCGTAATTCATTGAAATATTGGTTTCACAATGTGGACAATCTACATTGATTATTTGTCCGTTTTTGATGTTGCTTGCTTTTGTTCCGTAAAAAATCATGGCTTTTGGTTTTGGTTAGTTTTTTTTATTGGTTTTCGGTTTTCTTTATACTTTATGTTTGAAAATTACTTGTAAAATGCTACTTCGTAATATTATAATTAATCTCTATTGATAGCAAAAATAGAATCTTGAGCGAACAGACTTTCTAGTTTTTTCTTAGAGTAGGCTCCTTTAAAAAGGCCATAATTCCTGTCAATATCAATCTCGCTTATTCCTTCAGTTTTATCCGTTTTCATATTGTTATACGTAACAAAAACACTATCATTTCTTATAGTTAGAACTTTAGCAGTACTATAAAAGCCATCCTCAACTTCCATTTCATAGACATCACCAACTTTAGGATTTTCTATGTATGTTTTTTCTTTTGCTTTTCTGTAGTTGTAATACAAAGCACCAAATCCCATTAAAAGAGCTATTCCTATTATTGTAATAGTAACAATCCAAATAGGTTTTAGTTTTTTACTTTTGTTTTCTTGAGGGTTTGAGTTTTCCATAGTTTTTGGTTAGTTTCTTATTATTGATGAAATTTTGTCTTCTTTGTATAGATTTTCTAGTTCTTTTTTTGAATAAGTTATTTTCTTACTGGTGTAATTTTCAGGTATGTTTATTTCATCAACTTCGTACGGTAATTCTGCCTGATAATCGCTTTCTGTGGCATAAATACTGTCATTTGAAATACTATCAATTCTAAAAGTATAATAAAATCCTTTAGCATCTTTTATAGCATAAACATCATTTAAAGTTGGATTTTGAACGTATTTTTCAGTTTCATTATTACTTTGAAAATAGCAATAAATTCCATAAGCAATAGCCAAAGCTAATAAAAAACTACCAAAATAAGTCCAAATAGGATTTTTTAAATCATTATTTTCAGCACCTAATTTTTCGACTACAGCATCATCCAAATCGTTGATGTCGATTATTTCGTTACAATTATTGCATACAACAACAGCTTCTTTTCCAACAGGAAATAAAGGAATTAGAGTTATGAAAGTATATTTAGAATTAACAAAATAGTCAAAATCTGAAACTTCTCTACATTTAGGACAAATTGTACCTGAAAAATTTCCTCGTTTTATTTCTGTTGATGTTGTTCCTAATAGTAATAGCATAAGCCTACTTTTTCCAAATTAGTTTTCTCTGTAAAGCTAAACTAATTTCGTTATCTAGCAAATCGCTCATAGGCATATTCGAGTAAGCTGCTTGCTGTGGAAAAATACTTTGTGGCGATAAACCCGGATTGGTATTGATTTCGATAAAATGCGGAATGTCATTCATGATGATAAAATCAGTTCTTGAGAAACCTGACATTCCAAGTGCTTCATAGACTTTAATAGCTGTTTCTTCCACATGATTTTTAATTTTCTCAGATAAATTAGCAGGAGTAACTTCTTCTGATTTTCCTAAATATTTGGCTTCATAATCGAAGAAATCATTTTCAGATAAAATTTCGGTAATTCCCATAACTTTGGTTTCACCTTTATATTTCATAACGCCAACCGAAACTTCTCTTCCTTTTAGATACGATTCAATCAAAATATCGTTGTCTTCTGCGAAAGCAAAAGCTAACGCTTTGTCAAAATCTTCTAACGAATTTACTTTGGAAACACCAAGAGAACTTCCAGATTGATTGGGTTTTACAAAGAACGGCAAACCTAATTCTTTCGCCACTTCTTTTCCATCAATAGCATCACCTTTTGATAAGTAAATAGAATTGGCTTTTGGGATATTAAATTTTGATAAAACCGAAAGCGTATCACGTTTGTTAAAAGTTAAACTCGATTGGTAAAAGCCGCAACCAGTGTACGGAATTTCTAGTAATTCCCAATACGCTTGCATGTGTCCGTCTTCGCCTGGAGTTCCGTGAATGGTATTGGATATTACATCAAATTTGATAGTTTGGCTGTCTTTTGTAAATGAAAAATCAGCTTTGTTTATTGGGTATTTGGTTCCGTCAATTAAACAATACCAATCGTTCAAAAGGATGTGAACTTCAAATACTTGGTATTTTGATTTGTCTAAATTGTTTAAGATTAATTGACCACTTCTCAAAGATATTACAGATTCGTCCGAATATCCACCCATAACAACGGCTACGTTCATTTGATTTTATTTTAAATACAATACAAATTTAGCACAATTGTTGAAACTAAAAATTATATCTTTGCGATAAATAAATTTTATTTATGAGTTTACGTAAATATCTTACTAGTCGTGTGTTTTTTGCTCAAGGTCTGGCAGCATTAGCAATAATAGCAGTTTTGGCTTATTTGTTTTTTCATTGGATTACTTTTATTACCAATCATGGTGAGGAAATTACAGTTCCCAATTTGGCAAAATTAAATCCAGAACAAGTAGAAGAAAAATTAGACGAATTAGATTTGGATTACCAAATTATTGATACGGTTGATTATCAACCACAATTTCCTAAACTTACAGTGGTGCAACAAGAACCTACAGCTGGTTCTAAGGTAAAAGGAGGAAGAACCATTTATATAAAATTAAATGCCTCAACTTTTAAAATGGTTGCTGTTCCAGATTTAATAGAAAAGACTTACAGACAAGCTGTTCCAACATTGAAAGCGCTTGGATTACAAGAAGGAACTATTCGATATGTACCTTACATTGGTAAAGATATGGTTCTTGAAATGTGGATTAATGGCGAGAAAATTAAACCAGGAAAGAAAGTATATAAAGCTACCAAAATAGATTTAGTTCTTGGTGATGGAAAAGTAGTTTTTGATGAAACGGAGTTAGATTCAATTACAGAAACTGAAACTCCAATAGATACCATTCCGAATGAACAATAATAGTGACTTACAAGAACCTGAAGAAGAACTTTTTGAGCATTACAGGTTTGACGTTCCTAAAGGTCAAGCATTTCTAAGAATTGATAAGTATTTGATGTTAATGGTTCCGAATGCGACCAGAAACAAGATTCAAAATGCGGCTTCCAATGGCGATATTTATGTAAATGATGTTCCAGTAAAATCTAATTATAAAGTAAAACCACTTGATGTAATTAGAATTTTATTAGCGCATCCGCCATTTGAAAATAGGGTAGATCCTGAAGATATTCCTTTAGATATAGTTTATGAAGATGACGCTTTATTAGTGATTAATAAACCGCCAAATTTTGTAGTACATCCAGGTCACGGAAATTACACAGGAACTTTGGTAAATGCATTGGCTTTTCATTTCGAAAATTTACCTTTAAACAGTTCAGAACGCCCAGGATTGGTGCATCGAATAGACAAAGATACTTCTGGACTTTTGGTTGTTGCCAAAACTGAAGCTGCTATGACGCATTTGGCAAAACAATTTGAAGATAAAACTTCAGAAAGAGAATACGTTGCCTTGGTTTGGGGAAATGTGAAAGAGGAGGAAGGAACAGTAACAGGAAATATAGCACGTCACGTTAGAGATAGAATGCAAATGGCTGTCTTTGCTGATCCAGAAATAGGAAAGCATGCGGTTACTCATTATAAAGTTTTAGAGCGATTTGGTTATGTTACTTTAGTTTCATGCAAATTAGAAACTGGTCGTACACATCAGATTCGTGTACACATGAAGCATATTGGTCATACTTTATTTAATGATGAGCGTTATGGTGGAAATCTTATTTTGAAAGGAACCACTTTTACTAAATACAAACAGTTTATAGACAATTGTTTTAAAACATTACCAAGACAAGCACTTCATGCTAAAACACTTGGTTTCATTCATCCAAAGACTGGTGAAATGATGCGATTTGATACAGAAATACCCAAGGATATGGCTTATTGCATTGAAAAATGGAGAAACTATTCCAAATCAAATGCCTCTGAGGAAGAAGAATAAAAAAAAGACCTTTAGTTAATTTCTAAAGGTCTTTTTTTATGGGGTTGAAACTTATTAGTTGATAATAACTTTCTTAGTAACAGATTGATTTCCTGAAGTTAATTTAAGGAAATAAAATCCTTGAGGTAAATTTTCCATGGTGAAAGTATTGCTTTCAAATATTGGATTTTTCACTTCATTTATAATTTGACCATTAATATTTATAAGCTCGATAGTTTCAATTGAAACAGCACTTGTAATAGTAATTTTTTGTTCATTTGATGGATTTGGATAAACATTTATGTTTGATAATAATTCAAATGAATCTATTGAAAGCGCATTTACAGTTGCACATTGAGCACTCCAAATTGAACATACATATTCAGGATGATCGATGTAAGGATTTCTATTACCTTGATAATTGTAGATAGCATTATTTTGAGCTATTTCTTTAGGAGAAACTGGGTCTTGTAAATGCCATTTTATTAATAACAGAATAAAATTATCGCTAAATACTTTATTAATCGAACCATCAAACATGTTTTTAGCTTGACAAGTACTTGCATTGGCTGCACTATAGAAGTCGTCCATAAAGTCTTCATAACGTGTAGCAAAATAGAAGTAAGCTCTGGCTATGTCACCTTTAAATTCGTTAATTGGTTCAAAAACAGTTCCTGAGTAGTTTGAAAAACCATTTACGGTATTGTTACCTCTTTTAGAACCATTTGAAGATAAATAGGTTGCAGAGGCTACCACACCAAAAGGTAAGTTATTTCTATCTCCATTTACTTTTCCATCTGATGGGACAACGTGAAATGGGTCATTTTTCATAGGATCTATTTGAAAACCATCAAAGTATGATTGTGGCACAAGATGTTCTCTATTGTAACAATCGCCTTCTGCACCATAAGAACCACATTGTTGTGATGTGTTATTATATTCATATGAGTCTAAACCAGTTGGATTTTCTGAATACATGTCTAAAAGACTTGCATTATTTTCGTAGTAGTTGTCTCTAAAAGCAGATTGGGTATACAATCCCCAAATAGAACCATAACCTTGGTCTACATGACCTGTTGTAATTCTCGTCTTTAATTGCGTTTTTAGAGAGTAACCTGTTCCAGTTGCAGAATTGTAATATCCTGTTGGAATTTGGGCATAAACGATTGCGTTTATTAATAATATTAGGTAAAAGTATTTTTTCATTTTCAATTTTATTGTTTTCTTTCCAATAATGCCATATAAAACCCGTCAAATCCTGATTCTGAGGCAAGTATCTTAGAATCTTTTACAAAGGTAAAGCTTTTTCCTATTTCTGTGCTTAAGAATTTCTTAATTTGTTCTTGATTTTCAGAAGGTAAAATTGAACAGGTTGCATAAACCAATTTTCCACCTGGTTTAACAATTTTAGAATAGTTCTCTAAAACTTCGGCTTGTACTTTTCTGATGTTATCAATGAATTCAGGTTGTAATTTCCATTTAGCATCAGGGTTTCTTTTTAAAACTCCTAAACCACTACAAGGAGCGTCAATAAGAACTCTATCAGCTTTTTCGTGAAGTTTTTTGATGACTTTTGTAGTATCAATAATTCTATATTCAATATTAAAAGCTCCGTTTCTTTTAGCTCTTAATTTTAATTGTTTTAATTTACTTTCGTATAAGTCCATTGCAATCAATTGACCTTTGTTTTCCATTAAGGAAGCCATATGCAATGTTTTTCCACCTGCACCTGCACAAGTATCCACAACTCTCATTCCGGGTTGAACGTCAAGAAAACGAGCTACCAATTGTGATGAAGCATCTTGAACTTCAAACATTCCTTCTTTGAAAGCATCGGTTAGAAAAACATTTGCTCTTTCTGTAAGTACTAAAGCATCTGGTTGGTCTTTTAAGAATTCGGTTTCTATATTCAAATCCATCAAAAGTGCACGAAGTTTTTCTTTTGTAGTTTTTAAAGTATTTACTCTAAGAATAACTTTTGCTTGTTGGTTTTGAGCTGCAATTTCTTTAGTCCAAAGTTCTTCTCCAAGTTCTTGTATACCAATTTCATCCATCCAATCTGGAATAGATTCACGCATTTTTCGGATTTTTGATAATTCATCAAATTTTCCTTTTATTTTTCGTTCAGGAGTTCCTTCTAATTGTCTCCAATCTGGAATTGGATAACCACGTAAAACAGCCCAAACTGCGAACATTCTCCATAAATCTTCACGATTGTAAGGTTCTTTAACATCAGCAATTTCTGAATATAATCTCTTCCAACGAACTACTTCGTAAATGGTTTCGGCAACAAATTTTCTGTCGGAACTTCCCCAACGTTTGTCCTTTTTTAATGAACGTGCTACAACTTTATCGGCATATTCTCCTTCATTGAAAATAGCATTCAATGCGTCAATGGTTGTGTAAACTAAATTTCTATGTAATCTCATTATTTTTTAATCAGTCTGCAAAGGTATTGCTTTTTAATAGAAAGAAAAAAGTATTCTTTAAAACGTTATGTGTTAAAGAATACTTATTTTGTATATTGTTTTTAATGTTTAATTTTCTCTACATTCAATTCTTCTCATTTCTATTTTTTCAGGAGCATGAAGAACCAATGGAAATTGTTCTACCTTTACAGAACTACTATCCAATCCGAAACCTTTTTCTTCAGATAAACTGAATTTTTTAAGGAAGAAATAAGCACTCATAATAGTATTTTCAAAGATGGTTAAATCACTATCATTAGATAAGAATTTTTCTGAAAGTACAAATTTGAAATCACCAATAATATTGTTTTTGTTCAATGATTCATAACGACTTGTTATATCAACTTCGCCACGCTGAACCATATCTTTTAATACTTGTTTGAACATTAAATTGATTTTTGTAGCTTCTCTAAAGCCCAAGTAAAAATCAATTCTGTAAATATCATCTTTTACAAGTTCAATTACTTTATATTCTTTTTTATAGGGTTCGCTTAAAATATTTACGTGTACAAACCAATATATATCAGCTCTTTTAGGTCTTTTTTGTAATATAGAATACATTACTTTTTCTTCAATTTCGTCGCTACGCATTGAGTTGGTCATGTAAACTAAATGGGTTGCATATTTAGGAATTGATAAGTCAACACTTAATTCTGCCAATACTTTTTTGTAAGTATCAATTTTTACAATTTTTGTGTAAGTTTTACTAATTTGTTTTGCTAAATACCAAGTAGACATTATCGAAATAAGTATCACTGCAATGATAAGAGTAACAAAACCACCATGCAAAAATTTAGTAACATTGGCATAAAGGAAAGAGAATTCAATGACTAAGTAAAGTGTTATTAATGGAACTATATAATACATTTTTACTCTTTTCATTATCAGATAAAAATTCAGCAAAATTGTAGTCATAATCATGGTTAGAACAATAGCTAAACCATAGGCATGTTCCATATTACTTGACTCTTTGAAATATAAAACAATTCCGATACAACCAACCAATAATAACCAATTGATAGATGGAATATACAATTGTCCTTTTTCTTCTGTAGGATATTTGATTTTAGCTTTTGGCCAAAAATTCAATCGCATGGCTTCATTTATTAATGTAAATGAACCACTGATTAAGGCTTGTGAAGCAATAACTGCAGCTAATGTTGCTATTACTACACCAATAGGTTGGAACCAAGTTTCCATAATTAAATAGAATGGATTTCCGTTTTTTCCACCAAGCTCTTGAAGTGTTTTTCCTTCATGAGAAATTAAATAAGCACCTTGACCAAAATAGTTTAAAAGCAACATTATTTTTACAAAAATCCAACTCACTCGGATGTTTTTTCTTCCGCAATGTCCCATATCTGAATATAATGCTTCTGCTCCTGTGGTACATAGAAATACTGCACCAAGAACAAAGAAACCCTCAGGATGAGCAGATAATAAATGATAAGCGTAGTATGGGTTAATTGCTTTTAATACATGGAAATTTCCAAATATTTGAATGGTACCTAAAATTCCTAACATGGCAAACCAAACTAACATCATAGGAGCAAAGAACTTTCCTACAAGCTTAGTACCATATTGTTGGATGATAAATAGGATTATCAAAATTACTATTACAATTGGAATCGTGTTTAATTCTGGTTTGAATATTTTTAAACCTTCAACAGCAGAAGATACAGAGATAGGAGGTGTAATGATTCCATCTGCCAAAAGTGTACTTCCTCCGATGATTGCAGGAACAATTAGCCATTTTATTTTAGTCTTCTTAACCAAGGCAAAAAGCGCAAAAATTCCACCTTCACCATGATTATCAGCACTTAGTGTGATGATTACATATTTTAATGTTGTTTGTAATGTTAGTGTCCAAAAGATACATGAAATTCCACCTAAAACGATGTCACTTGTGATGGCATATTGTCCTAGAATAGCTTTCATTACATAAAGAGGAGATGTTCCAATATCACCAAAAATAATTCCCAATGTTACTAATAAACCAGCAGTAGAAAGTTTGCTATGAATATTTGAATGACCGTGTGAGCCCATAATTTATTTTAAATAAAGTTTGCAAAGTTACTCATTTTAATAAATGTTAATAAAAAAAGCACCGAATATTTTCGATGCTTTATAGTTTATATTTAATATAAGTTATCTTCTTCCAGAATTTCCGCCTCTTCCTCCAGAATCTCCACCTCTTGATGAATTACCTGAGCTTCTTTCGTTTGAGCTTGAACTTGAACTTCTTGATGGCTCATAAGAACTACCTCTTGATGTTGATGCGCTTCTTACAGGTTCGCTAGTATTTCTAACACCACCATAGTTTGAATTTTCTCTAACTGGTGCAGATGTTCTAATAGTTTCAGAAGAGTTAGTTCTTACTGTGTTATTGTTACCTCTTACGCCACCATAGTTTGAGTTTTCTCTAACAGGTGCAGATGTTCTAATAGTTTCAGAAGAGTTAGTTCTTACTGTATTTTCGCTACTTCTCACACCACCATAGTTTGAATTTTCTCTAACTGGAGCCGAAGTTCTAATAGTTTCAGAATTGTTAGTTCTTATTGTGTTATTGTTACCTCTTACGCCACCATAGTTTGAGTTTTCTCTAACAGGTGCAGATGTCCTAATAGTTTCAGAAGAGTTAGTTCTTACAGTATTGTTACTACTTCTAACGCCACCAAGGTTTGAATTCTCTCTTGTATTTCCATTGTTTCTTGTGTTGTTGAATGCAACATCTCTTACAGTTCTAGTTCGGTCTAATTCATATCTATTAGTATATCCAGAGTTTCTGTGACTAAAGGCACGATTCGGATATTGTCTTTCACAAAAATTAGCTCTTCTTCCATAATAGTTGTTATAAGCAACGTGACATCTTCTATAATTTACATAATTGTAATGGTGACTAAAGTTTATCCATAAACCAATGTTGTGACGGTATCTAAATACTGGATATGGACTCCAATAAGTGTAATAACTTGGATAATAGCCCCAATACCAACTTGAGCAATAAGGACGATAGCTTGATATCCAAAAGTGATTGTATATTACTGGCACATGAACGTAAACTGGCTCATAAATGTAATTACTTCCATACATGTAAACATCACCAACTACTTGAACTTGAACACGATTATCTGAATCCTTTTCAACTTCTACAGTACAAACATCTTGAAATTGATCACGACCCAAAACAGATTGCACTACAATTAAATGAGTTCTTCCTTCAACAGATTCAATCACACGTAAATAATCAACTTGATTATCGTTATTTAAATCCAAATTTGAGATTTGTGTTTTAGGATCATTTAATCGGTTTTCAAAATCTTCTAAATCTCTTGAATCTCCAAATATAGAAGCAATGGCTCTAAGGTCTAGATTATCACTAATTTCAGAACTTGTTGCATTTACAGTAGTTCTGTCTTGTGCAAATGAAGTTGCAAAAAGCAAAGTCAAAAATGACGAAAGTAATATTTTTGTTTTCATAATATAAAGTATTAATGGTTCATAATAGTATTTCAATCCAATAATCCAATTTCTGTGCCAAGAATATTTATTCACAAATCATTAACACAAAATTAAGTTGTATTTTAGCGGAGTAAATATGCTTTTATTATGAAAAAAACACCTATTTTATTACTCTTTTTTGTTATATTAATTTCTTGCAAACCAACTCAAGTTTCCGATAAAACATTTTTTAAAAGTGTGAAAATTGATACTATTTTGAAAGATAAAATCAGTATTCGACCTATCATAGTTTCTTCTGATAAAGTTTGGTATGCAGCCGACAAAAATAGAGTAGGATATGTTAGTTTGATAGATGCCAATAAAATGGAACGCAAAATCAATAAAGATTCGCTCAAGTTAGAATTTAGAAGTATTGCTCAAACTTCGGATGCAATTTTTGTTTTAAATGTTGGAAATCCAGCTTTGTTATATAAATTTTCTAAAGATTTGAATAAGAAAACTTTAGTTTATGAAGAAAAACATGAAAAAGTATTTTATGATAGTATGCAGTTTTGGAATGATAAAGAAGGAATTGCTATCGGTGATCCAATTGAAAATTGTTTTTGTGTAATTATAACTCGTGACGGAGGAAATTCTTGGAGTAAAGTTACTTGCGATAATTTACCTAAAATGGAGGAAGGAGAAGCCGCTTTTGCTGCAAGCAATACCAATATTATAATAAAAGGAAACAATACTTGGTTGGTCTCTGGTGGAAAAAAGACAAGAGTTTTTTATTCTCCTGATAAAGGAATAACTTGGAAAGTCTATGAAACTCCAATTGTTCAAGGTGAAGCGATGACCGGAATTTTCACTGCCGATTTCTATAACGACAAAATCGGATTCATCGCAGGTGGAAATTATGAAAAACCAAATCAAAATTTTCAAAATAAAGCACTAACAATTGATGGCGGAAAAACATGGAAGTTAGTCGGAGATAATACTGGATTTGGTTATGCATCTTGTGTTCAGTTTGTTCCCAATAGTAATGGTAAAGAATTGGTAGCTGTTGGTGCAAATGGTTTATTTTATTCTCACGATAGTGGAAATTCTTGGACTCAATTTAGCAAAGATGCTACATTTTATACCATAAGATTCATAAATGAAACCACAGCAATTGCTGCTGGAAAAGATAAAATAGTCAAGATAGTATTCAGTGTTCGGTAATCAGTTTGCAGCATAAAAAAAGGCGATTTTTACATAAATCGCCTTTTTTTATTCAATATTTTAATTTTGAACACTATCTTCTAACTTTCTTGTCACGATATTGTTGAAGTAATTTTTTGCTAAACTCTTCTTCTGCTTTTTTCAATTTTAAAATCTTTGTTGCAGGTAGTACACTTTTCAAATTAGTTATGAATTTCTTTTTTAATTGGTGCAATTCTTCTTCAGTGCTTTCCATTTGATTCAATAGAGTAGTAGCATCTTTTTCAGATAATTTATCAACTGAATTATCTGCTCTGTCCATGTAAACTTTTAGTTTTTGCTTTCTGATTTCGTGTTGTTTGTCCTCAAAAGCATTGTAAAGAGGCCAAAATTTAGCCGATTCCTCTGGAGTTAAATCCAATTCATTAGTTATAAAAGCTACTTTTAAGGATTTTACCTGTTCCTTTTTCTCTTTTAGTCGACTACCTGGTTGAGCAAAAGTTGCTGTAGAAATTAGTAGGATTAACAAGGTAATTAATTTATATTTTTTCATTTTAGTTTTGTTTTAGTTTGTAATGTAATCTTCAATTTGTGAATTGTTAAGAAGTACTTCTTCCAAAGCTTCATTTTCAATTTTATTGTCTATTTTAATGTTTTCTATATCTTCTGTATCCAATAAATTAACAATATCATCATCAGATATAGTTGAATGTTGCGTTAAATAGGTTTCAATTTCATTAGAAGCCATTTCATCGCTATTATTTTGTAATTGATTCGCTATTGGAATACTTAATGCCAAAACAATTATTGCTGCTGCAGCGTAAAATATTCTACTGTATTTTGCATAAAACGAAATTACTTTTGGTTCTTCAGAAGGTAACTGATGTAGCACTTTCTCTGAAAAAGTTTCAAAGTAATCCTCTGGAATCTTGAATCCGGAAGTTATTTTTTCGTTTGTATCTAATTTAAAATTATTCATATCTATAAGACAAGTATTGTTTAAAAAGGTTTAATTAGAGTTCATATATTCTTCAATTTTTTTCACGGCATGATGGTAAGAAGCTTTTAACGCTCCAACCGAAGTACCTAAAATTTCCGACATGTTTTCATATTTAATTTCTTCAAAGTACTTCATTTTGAAAACTAGTTGTTGTTTTTCTGGCAAAAGTAGAATAGCTTTCTGAAGTTTTATTTGAATATCGTTACCATCAAAATAAGAATCGGATTGCAAATTTTCTACAATTTTAGTTTGCATAGCTTCACTAGTAGTTCCGTTGCGTTTGGCTTTGTTATTAATAAAAGTTATGGCTTCATTAGTTGCAATTCTATACATCCACGAAAAAAGTTTACTATCGCCTTTAAAGTTTTTTAGATGCTGAAATACTTTGACAAAGGTGTTTTGTAATACATCATCAGTATCATCGTGATTGAGAACAATATTTCTGATGTGATTGTATAATGGTTTCTGATAATCGCGCAAGAGTTTTTGAAACGCGACATTTTGCGTTTTAGGATTTAACAATTCTTGTATGAAATCTTTTTCTTCTTGCAATTCAGAAAATTTATCTTTTGTTCTGCTAATATACCAATTAGAATAAAGATAATTGAAAAGGTTTAATCAGAAACTTTTAAAATCTTGTTTTAAGAATTTATGGAGTAGTAGTTTCGGTAGGTGTAACAACTGGAGCAACAACAGTTGAATCGGCTGGTTTTCTATAAACAGGTCTAGGAGCAGCTTTTGGATATACAGGAACATAAACTTCAGTTACCCATTTGGATGGACTTTTAATGTCATCCATATTTTTAGAATAAACCTCAATAATTTGTTGCGATGTATTTCTAACTAAGTTGTTTTTAGCGATATGTTGATAAGCTTTGTTCCAAGTTTGCTGTGTGTGGGAATAGTCACCAACAAGCGTCGTTTTTAATGCTGTATAAGGTTTAAGTTCACCAGATTCCATATCACTTCCTTCAGAAATATGAATAGAATCTCTTATGGGCATACAAACAGAAAAGCCAACTAAATCGTTTGTTCTATCATATTTGTGATAAATAATGAAAGGTTTGCCATTCATTACTAAACTATTTTTTTCAAAGAAACGTCTCATTCTTGGCAACATAATTTTTATGTTACGAGTTACGTCTTTTTCTTTACAAACTTTAAACTGTTTTAAATAAAAGCCTCCTTGTCGATTGACAATTCCGTTAACTTTTATATTAAAGGTGTTGATTTCGTAATCAAGAGTCTTGTTTAAATTTTCTAAACTTTTTTCGTTAGTATCTCCAACAACACTGTTAATTCCGCCTTGAAAAAAGGCCAATACTTTTGATTTAAAATCTAAAGTACCTTTAGTTCTCCAAGTTACTTTTGTTCCACCAATCGTATCTTTAAATTTCCAAAAAAATTCTGAATTTTCTCCATTTGAAACCATTTTTTGATAAATACTTTCGTTGTCTTTTACAAAAAAAGTTTTCAGGTTTCCATTGCCATCATCGCTTGTCCAAGAACACGAAGCTCCTTTTCCAGAAGTAAGTTCAGGGTAAGTAAATTTTATGGATTCATCTTCTAGAATCCAGGAACCAAAGGTTTCCCAATTTCTATAATCGTTGATGTAATTAAAAACAGTTGCTTTAGGATTCTTGATTACTTTACTTCTAGTTACATCATAATTTGCTCGCTGAGTTGAAACAAAAACAGTTAGTCCTACGAGTATTAGGAATAATAATAAAAAGATGTATTTAAGTATTCTCATTAGAGGTTAAGAATTCGCGACGTAAATGTAAGAAATTAATTTTATTATTAAACTATTCTAAATGTAGAAGTTATTTTACAATTGAATTCGTAATTAATATTTCTTTTAGACGCTAATTTTTAATGCTTTAAGAAAATTTTGATTAAAAAAAGAAGCAAGATAAATCCAAAGAAACCCAATAGTATTTTGTAATTTCCTTTATAAAATTTGTTGTGTAATGCTTTATCTTTTCCGTAAGCGTATATCATGGCAATTACAAAAGCCACAACAAAAAAACCTGCAAATACCCATTGACCAGTTGTAAACATATTCTCTAATTTTTCAACAAATTTAGGCAATTGAAATCATAATTTGTATTTTGGCTTCATAAATTAATTACAAATAAAATGCAAGACAAACTTAATGCAGTAAAAGAGTTTCATACTGCTTTCAAAATAGGATATAGTGAAAATATGAAAGCTAGTTTGGGTGAAAGTAAAAACCTACTTCGCTTTAATTTAATGAAAGAAGAAAATGAAGAGTACCTAGAAGCAGCTCAAAACGATGATATTGTAGAAATTGCTGATGCTCTTGGTGATATGCTTTACATTTTATGTGGAACCATTATAGAACACGGATTACAACACAAAATAGAAGAAGTATTTGAAGAAATCCAAAGAAGTAATATGAGTAAACTAGGTGAGGACGGAAAGCCAATTTACAGAGAAGACGGAAAAGTAATGAAAGGACCTAATTATTTCAAACCAAATTTTGAGGATATTTTGAAGTAGTCTCAGTTTTCAGTCTCAGTTTTCAGTTTCATTTTCTGTTTTTCATCTTGTTTATCCATACAGTTTGTCATTCCGTAGGAATCTCATTAGAATGTAAAGAAAGTCTCAGTTTTCAGTCTCAGTTTTCAGTTTACAAACTGCGACTGAAAACTACTAAAGCATCCTCTGAACAAAAACACTGTGCAACCAGCGGTCAAATTTGAATCCAGAATCTTTTATGGTTCCAGCAATTTCAAATCCGAATTTTTTATGAAAATCTATGCTGCTTTGGTTTTCTGAATCAATTACACCAATCATTGTATGGAGTTTTTGAGCTTTTGCTAAATCAATTAAGTTTTCTAAAATCAATTTACCAATGCCTTTTCCAATATGATTGGGATGCGCATAAACCGAATGTTCTACTGTAAATTTATAAGCTTCACGAAATCGGAATTCACTGTAATAACCAAATCCAACTACAATTTCATTTTCGGTAGCCACAATTATTGGAAATCCTTTTTTTAGTTTGTCATCAAAAATTGTAATCTGATTTTTTAAAGTTCTTGGCTCGTAATCATATAAAGCAGTAGAATTTAGAATATTATAATTTATAATTTCTAAAATAGCTTGCGTATCTTCAATTTGGTAAGGTCTAATTTTGATTTCCATGATTCAAAAATAGTATTTTTATGTTATTTGAAAAATTATAAGGTCGCTATTATTAACTTAATTTTCTTAATGGTTTAATTTAAACTCAAAAAATAACTTTGTACTTTTGTACGAATCAATTTAAAGTATAGGCAAAGCAATGCTTTGTCTCTAGCCAATATAAAATGACGTATCCAAAAATACCTTTAGCACAATCTATCATCGAAATACTTCGTGCTAAAGGAATCACAACCATAATAATTTCTCCAGGTTCAAGAAACGCTCCATTAACCATCGGATTTGCTAGTCATCCAGATTTTACTTGTTATAGCATTGCAGACGAACGTTCGGCAGCTTTTTTTGCTGTAGGAATGGCGCAACAAATTAAGAAACCAGTTGCTGTGGTTTGTACTTCTGGTTCGGCTTTGTTAAATTATTATCCAGCTTTTGCAGAAGCGTTTTATAGTCAAATTCCATTTGTTGTAATTTCTGCTGATAGACCGCAAAGCAAGATTGATATTGGCGACGGACAAACTATTCGTCAAGAAAACGTATTTGCCAATCATTCGTTATTCAATGCTAATCTTACCGAAAATGCCTCTGATGAAAATGATTTTTTAATCAATGAAGCCATCAATACGGCTTTCGCCAAAAAAGGTCCAGTGCATATCAACGCACCATTTGAAGAACCTTTATACGAAACGGTTTCTGAATTGACAGTTGAACCTAAAGTGATTTCGGCAACTACAAAAGAATTTATTTACGACGAACCTATTTCAGAATATGCCAACATTTGGAACACTTCCAAAAAGAAATTAGTTCTTGTTGGAGTAAACGAACCCAATGCAGTTGAACAAAAGTTTCTCGATAAATTAGCCAACGATCCTTCGGTTGTGGTGATGATTGAAACAACTTCCAATTTGCATCATCCAAAGTTTATTAATACCATTGATTCGATAATTACGCCATTCACACATGAAGATTTTCTAGATTTTCAACCTGAAATTTTAGTGACTTTTGGCGGAATGATTGTCTCTAAACGCATCAAAGCTTTTCTAAGAAAATACAAACCAAATCATCATTGGCATATTGACGATTTAAGAGCTTACGATACTTTTGATTGTTTGACCAAACATTTTGAAGTGCAACCCAATTTGTTTTTTCAATCCTTCTTTATGTTAACAGAAACTGTTGAAAGCAATTACAATCAATATGCTCAAGATATCAAAGCATTACGTCAAAAACGAAGTTTAGAATATTTAGCCAAAATCCCATTTACCGATTTTAAAGTATTTGAAAAAGTGATTCCGGCTTTGCCAAAGAATTCGCAGTTGCAAATTAGTAACAGTTCGCCAATTCGTTATGCACAATTATTTGATATTGAAAAAAGTATTGAAGTTTTCAGCAATAGAGGAACAAGCGGCATCGACGGAAGTACATCAACCGCAATAGGTGCAGCTGTTGCAAGCAAAAAGCCAAACGTATTCATTGCAGGCGATATCGGATTTTTATACGACAGCAACGCACTTTGGAACAATTACATTCCGAAAAATTTCAAAATTATTTTGATTAATAACGGAGGAGGAGGCATTTTCAGAATTCTTCCCGGTCATGATGAAACGCCAGTTTTTAATACGTTTTTCGAAACTTCTCATTGCTTAACAGCGGAACACTTATGCAAAATGTACGGATTGAACTATCTTACAGCCAGTACCGAAACCACTATAGAGGAAAGTTTAAAAGCAATGTTTTCAAATGATGAAAAACCGACTTTGTTAGAAGTTTTTACACCAACTTTGGAAAATGATAAGGTTTTGTTGCAGTATTTTAGGGAGTTGGTTTAAAATAATTAATTTGGTGTTTGCCAAAATAAACTTGGATTATTTGTTTTATAATAAATAAAAGTAGTCCCAGTATTTTTGTTTTTTCCTTCTTTTTTTATTGGTTCTTGAGTGTCGTAATCTAATGGAAGTAAATCAACGAAAGTTATTGATTTTCCATCAAACCAAGTTTCAGAATTATATTCGCTAACTAATGGACATTCAAATCTGTAAGTGTTTTTTGCCATGTAATTATATAAATAATTTTCTTTTTTTATAGATTCTTTATGATTCCAATTAGCATCTGGATTTACAATAAGTGGACCATTGTTAATTAATCGTTCTCTAACTTCTTCAATGCTCAATAATTCACCTTTCTCATTCATAACATAAGCATCATTAGTTGGGTCTATCCAAAGCCATTTTTTTAAATCATTAGAATACACCATATTAATGACATGACATTCGGTATCTTCATGATCTTTAGGTAAACAAGTTACAAATCGAGATTTTATACCTAACGATAAATAACATTCGTTTAAAACGGTTGCCAATCCTCTACAATTTAAACCTCGTTTATCTTTTTTGCAAACAGCAATCATGTTCATTGCATTCTTCACTTCAGGGTTTGCATGTTGCCCATCGTGAGGAATTAAGTTATGAATCCAATGTAAAAGATTGATAATTTTAGATACTTCATTACCTTTTCCTGCAATTGAATCCAACTTAAATCCGTTTCTAAGCGCAACTAAATTGGGATTTTCTTTATCTTGATATGTAAATTTAGGTATTTCTCTATTCTCAGTTAGATTATATTTTGAAGCTTCTTTTAATGTCTCTAAATAAGTTGGCTTGTATTTAATTTGTGTAAAAGCTTTTGTTTTACCGTTTAGTAAAATGATGAAATCAAACTTCGTGGTTTTAGAAATTTCAATTGAAATAGAGTCAAGATCAGTATAAAAGGTCACCTTCTTACCCAAGGATGAAGTTACATAAACATCAGGATTTGCCTCCGGAGTTATCTTCCATGTACCTTTTTTAAAACTCTCACCATCTCTAATATCAACCGAAGTTGAATTGGCTTTTATTGTTGTTGTTTTCTCTTGAGCAGTTAATAATTGTCCTATAAATAGAAGAATTATTAGATAATTTAGTTTTAATTTCATATAAATATTATTGATGATTTTGATAACGTAGAATTTAATATTTAAGTATTTATTTTTTTAAATTCCATGTTCCTTCCAATATCGTTTACCATAATCACAGAAAATCTCTTCTCCAGATTTTATTTTTTTAATTGCAATCAGACACACATTATTATTATCGTCTAAGGTAATTTTTGCATTGTTTTTATAATCTGATTTTGAAAAACCACTAGCGTCATTGGCATATTTAGCAAAGCAATCCGTGTTTTTGCAATCTAAAATACTTCCGTTGTGTAGATTCATAAAGTATTGATTAGTGTTATTTTTTGCTCTCGAATCAGCTTCAATATTAGATAAGATTTCTCCTTTAAAAATCGAAATAATTTCGTCTTTATAAATGTCAATAGCTGTAAATAAACCATTCCCTGAACTAGGAAGTTGCGAGGTTTGGATATACAAATAATCCGATTCTTCGGCTTGAATTTTATTTTGGTCGTTTTTTGACATTTTGAATATATAGTACTCAAATATAATCAATTTCACTACAAACTATCAAATCATAATTTATAATTCATAATTCATAATTGCTATTTTGTACCTTTGCACAAATTATACGCATATTATGAAATCGCCATTAACAACAAGTTGCGCAAGCAAACACCAATAAATAAAAAAGCGATTCCATGTATGACCGCTAAAAAATTATATTTTACATATATGAAAATTGGACAGTTCAATACACTAACGATAGATAGAGATACTCAAGTTGGTTTATTTCTTACAAATGGAAAAGAGGATGTTTTATTACCTAATAAATACGTTCCAAAAGTATTTGAGATTGGTGAAGAAATGACAGTCTTCGTTTATCTTGATCATGAAGAACGTCCAGTAGCTACTACTTTAGTACCTTATATTTTCTTAAATGAATTTGCACTTTTGCGTGTAAATTACATCAACCAAATTGGTGCATTTATGGATTGGGGAATGGAGAAAGATATTCTGGTTCCGTTTAAAGAGCAAGCACGTCCTATGGAAAAAGGAAAACGCTATTTAGTGTATCTTTATATGGACGAAAAAACCAATAGGTTAGTGGCTTCTAGTAAAACCAATCAGTTTTTAGACAACGAAAACATAACAGTTGAAAAAGGAGAAGAAGTAGATTTAATTATTTCACACATTACCGAAATCGGAATTAACGTTATTATCAACCAAAAACACAAAGGTTTGGTGTATAAAGACGAGGTTTATGATGATGCCATTCGTACAGGTGACAAAATGAAAGGCTATATAAAATTGGTTCGTCCTGACGGAAAAATTGATGTTTCATTACACAAACAAGGTTTTGAAAACATCGAACCCAATTCAGAAATTATCATGAACGAATTGAGAGCCAGTAGAGGTTTCTTACGATTGAATGACAATTCTAATCCAGAAGATATTAAGACGGTTTTGAAAATGAGTAAGAAAACCTTCAAGAAAGCAATCGGACTTTTGTACAAAGAGAAATTGATTGAAATTAAAGACGATGGGATTTATTTAGTTGGTTAAAATAGTTTCATTCAAAATCCATTTTTCAACTAGTTTTTCATTTTCGGTAATAGCAACGATGTAGTATTTTTTACTTACAAAAGCTTTCGATTCTGTTATACTTTCTTTTTTTACGCCTTCATGATTGATGTAATTGGAATGAATGAAAAATACTTCATTGTTTTCTTTCAGTAAATACCCAACGTGAAAATCTAAACCCACAAAATATAGTCCGTCTTTTTTAGTAGCGATAAAATGTTTTTTAAGTTCACTCGGACTTTTTTCTAAAACTTCAATTACTCCATTTATTTGAAGTAGTTCAGCTTCTTTTTTTGGATCTTTTTGTGCCAATTTATAGCGGTTTAATTTAAATCCAGCGTGACTTAAAGTTGTTGAAACAAAATAACCACAAGCAATTTCACCTTGTTTTGGAATTGCAGTATAACCATCAAAGGACCATTTTGTGCCATACCAAAACGGAATTATTGTGGATGTTAAATTTTTAGTTATTACTTGTTTAGTAGATTGTAATAATGCTTTCTTTTCTTGTGCAGAAGCCTTCAAATAGTTAGCTTTTATTGCTTTTTGTTGTGTTTCAATTTTGTTTTTAGCAATGGAATAATCACTTTTTGCCTTTTGATTTATAGTGGAGAATAGAAAAAACGTAAGTAGTATTAGTATCTTAATTTTCATGAGTTTTATTTAAGATTTAAAACGTTGTTAATTATTATTTAGTATAAGAAATAATTTAATATATTTGTATATACAAATGTTAGTATCTTGGAAAGAAAAACATTCATAAAAACACTAATAGGAGGAGCGGCTATGGCATCATTACAACCATTTTATAATTGGACTAAAGACTTAGCAGAACAAGAAGAAAAACTTCCAGCATTGTTTATTGGTCACGGATCGCCAATGAACGGAATTGAAGACAATGAGTTTTCAAGAACTTGGGCAAAATTCGGAAAAGAAATTCCGAAACCTAAAGCTGTTTTAGTTATCTCAGCTCACTGGTTAACAAATGGAACGCACATTACAGCCATGGATAATCCTAAAACCATTCACGATTTTGGTTGTTTTCCACAAGCGTTGTTTGATGTTGAATATCCTGCAAAAGGAAGTCCAGAATTGGCAAAAGCAACCTCCGAATTAATCACCTCAACCAATGTTGGCTTAGACCATGATTGGGGTTTAGACCACGGAACTTGGACAGTAGTGCGTCACATGTATCCCAATGCAGAAATTCCGGTGTTGCAATTGAGTATTGATTATAACAAACCTCCTCAATACCATTATGATTTGGCTAAACAATTGGCTTCTTTAAGAAAAAAAGGAGTTCTGATTATTGGAAGCGGAAATATGGTGCACAACCTTCGAATGGTTGCTTGGGACAAACTGCAAGAACCAGAATATGGTCTTGATTGGGCAATTGAAATGAATACCATATTTAAAGAAAAAATAGGGAATAATGATTTCAAATCGTTAATTGAATACGAGAAACTTAATGCTGCAGCCAAACTAGCTATTCCAACACCAGATCATTATTATCCGTTGTTGTACAGCATCGCATTGCAAGACAGTAAAGATGAGGTAAGTTTCTTTAATGATAAGCCAGTTGGAGGTTCTTTAACTATGACTTCTGTGAAAATAGGATAAATAAAAAAGGTAAGCATTACGCTTACCTTTTTTATATTAAATCACTTCAATTTTTGGATTTATCTTCTTAATTTCCTCAATAAAAATATCACTCATTTTAGGTGAAATAAACAAATCATCAAACTGATTGTAAGTCACAATAAAACCTTTGGTGTCTAAAGCTGGTTTCAACATTACTGGAACATTCAATCCTGAAAAACGCTTTATAGACTTGATTTTGGTGATATCAACGCTACCACGAATTGGTCCCGAACGATACAAAAGAAAGTTGTTTTTTATTACATATCTCGTATCCAACAAAACCCAAAGAATAAAAGCAGTTACCAATGATATAATGATAATGGGAGCAACAGGAATATTTCCTTTGGTTAAGTTTAAAACTAACATAGTAATTAAAAACAATACCAAACCCCATAGGATAGCAATGGTAAAAGTGTTTTTTGTGGATAGGAATCGTTTCATTTTTTATAATCCTAATTTAGATTTGGTAGCTTTTGTCAAACCATCTTTGTGCAAAAGTACGGAGATACTTTTCAATTTCAAATAAGAAACACTCATGTATACAAAACCATCTTTACCTGATTTTGAACCCCAAGAATTTTTTACTTTATAATAAATTTTACCCGTTTGATCTTTCACTTTTCCAACGATATGCATCAAATGGTCGTCTTGAGTAGTAAGATTTTCAAACTGAGATTGACGGTAGTCAGCCGTAATGTTTTTCTCTGGTTTGATTTCTGTTGTAATTACTTTTGCATCTTCGTCTTTTTCAGCTACTACAGCCACACCATTTTTACCAGAAAAAGTAGTTTCAGAAACATCACAATCTAAAGCAACAGTATAACCATTGTCGATAGCATTGTCAATATTTTGAACATACTCATCCAAAGTTAAATTGTAAAACAAACCATTCGAAAAATTATCAGGAATGTCTAGTAAGAAGGGTTTGTTGTATGGCTCATGAGTAAATGAAGAAATCGTAACATAGTTTTTCGGATTTACTTTAGTTAGTTCCATAAAACTCATTGGGGTGTATTTTTTACCTTCATAAGTAAATTCGATTACGTTTTTACCCATGTAAACATCCAAAACAGCGTTGATAGCTTCTTTCCATTGTGGTGATAATTTTTGTCCCGGATTAGAAACATAAGTTTTCAACATAGCTTCTAGAACAGCCGTCATTTCTGCATGGTTGTATTTGTCGTCAGCATTCAACTTTCCATTGTAAGTACTTTGTGGTACCAAACCAAAATCTTCTGCGCTGTTGATGACATCGTGTGCCAAACCACCTTCGCCAAATTGTGCTTTGCCTTGACGCATAACATAATTCCAAGCTTTTTTAGGATAGGTATTTCTTACGTTATACATTTCAGATAAATCGATTTTCTTCCCTGTAAGGCGAATAATCTCAGCTTCTAAAAAAGAAGTGGTCGAAAAACTCCAACAAGTTCCAGTAATATCTTGAGAAATTACAGGATTGGCTTCAATGTCTTTAACGGTTTGAAATTCATAAGTCTGCGCATAACTTCCATAAGCAATAGAAAGTAATCCGATGGAGAAAAGTAGTTTTTTCATTATTATTTTTCAATTAATTTAAACGATTTTACAAATTGTGTAGCAGCTTCTGATTTGGTATTTCCCATTAATATCACAATAAAGAAATGATTTTCTTTAACAATACAAAAAGCTTCCATATCAACTTCTGCAGTAGTTCCTGCAAATCTTATGGCTTTGTATTTTTCGTTGTATAAATATTTTTCATCCAATGTAGGTGCATATTTTCCTTCCATTTGAGCTTCAACATTTTTTATAGCTCCGTTTTTAACACCATCAAGAATCCCATCAACACCAGTATCACCAAGTTTTGTAATTAATTCTGCAGGATAAACATTTTCCGATAACACTATAACAAAATCTTCACCTTCACAACTGTAAGAGGTACTTTGTATTTTTCCAACTTTAGTATCAATTTGGTTTTTCTCCACTTCTGGCTTTGTTGGAAAGGCAGCCATAAACCCTGCATCAGGAAAAGCGGTTGCTTTTACTTGTGATGTAGCTGTTAATGAAGTAGTTAAAACAAATAAAGCAACAAATAAATTTTTCATAAAGAACTTTCTTTTTAAATAAGTCATAAAAATAGTATTTTTACGCTTAAAAAAAGAATATGTCAGAAATTAATTGGGTAGTCGCTAAAGAATTTGAAGATATAACCTATAAAAAATGCAATGGAGTAGCGAGAATTGCATTCAATCGACCGGATGTACGCAATGCGTTTCGTCCAAAAACAACAGCCGAATTATTACAAGCCTTTCACGATGCACAAGAAGATACTTCTATTGGAGTGGTGTTGCTATCAGCTGAAGGTCCAAGTTCTAAAGACGGAATCTGGTCATTCTGTAGTGGTGGCGACCAAAAAGCAAGAGGTCATCAAGGATATGTTGGAGATGATGGATACCATAGATTAAATATTTTAGACGTTCAACGATTAATTCGTTTCATGCCCAAAGCAGTGATTTGCGTTGTTCCAGGTTGGGCAGTTGGTGGCGGACACAGTCTTCACGTAGTTTGCGATTTGACACTTGCGAGTAAAGAACACGCTATTTTTAAACAAACTGATGCCGATGTAACGAGTTTTGACGGAGGATATGGTTCCGCTTACTTAGCTAAAATGGTCGGACAAAAGAAAGCTAGAGAAATCTTTTTCTTAGGAAGAAACTATTCCGCACAAGAAGCTTTTGAAATGGGAATGGTTAATGCCGTAATTCCTCACGATGAATTAGAAGTCACTGCCTACGAATGGGCTCAAGAAATATTAGCCAAATCACCAACGTCTATCAAAATGCTAAAATTCGCCATGAATTTAACCGACGACGGCATGGTAGGACAACAAGTTTTTGCTGGCGAAGCAACAAGATTGGCTTATATGACCGACGAAGCGAAAGAAGGAAGAGATGCTTTCCTACAAAAACGCAAACCCAATTTCGATAAAAAATGGCTGCCTTAGGTTAGTGTTCATTATTCAGTACTCAGTGCTCAGTATTCAGTTGCCAGTGTTTAGTTGTCAGTTATCAGTTTACACTCACAGTTTGTCATTCCTAAAGAATCAATAATTTTACTATGAAAAACATAATAATTTTAAGTTTACTATTGTTATTATCTACTAAATCTAACTCTCAAGAGAAGGTGAAGAGGGATGATAATAAGTTTTTGATTTCACTACATTACACAGGAAATAGTAGAAATGACAATTTTGTTAGTGATAACTATAATGGAATTCTTGGTTTGAATGCTCATTATGTTTTGTTCAATAACGAATTAATTAGTGTTCAAGGTGGATTGGGATTAGATTATTTTCAAGGTCGAGTTATTGATAATCAAGTTGATTTAAAAAACAGAGTAATGGTCAATCCTAATTTTGGAATTGAGTTTAATGCTAGTAAAACATTCAAACCTTTTTTTAATTTAGGATACTCTTTTTTTTCGGCTAAATATGTTATCAAAACAACTAATTTGAACCTTTTTGACCCAATGGATCCTGCATTTCAAAGTGGAAATTTTGAAGAAACAGAAAGTTTTAATAGTCTTTCAATCAATCCTGGATTTAGACTTTATTTTAATGACAAAATTTACTTTCAAACAGATTACAAATACTTACCAATAGAATCTAATATTAATTCCCATATCTTAGCTTTGGGAATAGGTCTAAAATTTTAATTTATGGAAGAATTTACTAACGAAGTCATAGACACCAAGCAACTTCCTCGATATGAAGAAGTGCAATTGACACCTTTGCATCCAAAATATTTAAAAGTTGTACTGATAAATTCTTCATTGTTTATAGCAATTTTAGTTATTGGATACTTTTTGTTACTAATCTTTGACAAAGAAAATATTTCACCAAAATTTTCTATACAACTTGCAATTGCTGTAGCAGTTATTTCCATCTTTAAACTATTTTTCTCAATACTTGGATTTAAGAAAAAAGCCTATGCTTTTAGAAATCACGATGTAATTTACAGAAGTGGTATTATTTCAACCAACACTATGGTAATTCCTTATAATAGAGTACAACACGTTGCGCTACATGAAGGATTTGTTTCTAGAATTTTTGGTTTAGCCAAAGTAGAAATCTTTACAGCTGGAGGAAGCTCAAGCGATTTAGAAATACCCGGAATTGAAAAAGAGGAAGCTGAAAATATTAAGCAGTTATTGATGGGTAAAATTCAAAAGCAACTGTAATGGAAACCAATTTCAATCAGCCACAAAGACAATCTTCCATTGGAATTTTGGTCATGTTTGTTGATTCTTTGCAAAAATTTGCAAGGGCTTTTTGGCCTATCATTCTGATTTCTCTTTTTAAGGCAGATACTCTTAGCAAATTGTATGTGTTTTTAGCAATCATTGGTGCAATAGTAGTTGTTGGTGTCATTGCTTATTTAAGATATTTAAATTTTACATTTTATATTGATGATGAGAACGATGAGTTTATAGTGAACGATGGTGTAATCAACAAAACTAAAACTACCATTCAACTCAATAAAATTCAACAAGTAAATATTCATCAAAATCTTGTGCAACGCCTTATTGGTGTTTATGCTTTAAGTGTAGATACTGCAGGAAGTGATAAAAAAGAAGGTAATATCAAAGCTATTTCGCATCCATTGGCATTAGCATTGAAATCAAAATTATTAGATAATGAAAATCTAAAAACAGTTGTTTCTGATGAAAATACTACTGATATTCAACAGGCAATTACAACTTCAGAAAACTATCCTTTTCTAAAAATCAATCTTGTTAGTTTGTTTAAAATTGGAATTACTTCTAATTATGTTAAAAGCATTGGTTTGATTCTTACGTTCTTTTTTACAATAATCGAAAATCTGCATCAAATAGGAAAAGAGGATGTTATTGACGAAGACAAAATTGAAACAGCCATAAGTAATTATCCAGCTATCTATGCCATTCTTGTATTTGTTGTAGTGATGTTTACTGTAATATTTCTAATCAATATTGTTCGAACTATCGTTAAGTATTTCAATTTTTCTATTGCTAAGCAAAAAGGTTCTTTGTTATTGTCTTACGGATTAATCAATACAGAAAGTACTATTCTAAAGCCTGAAAAAGTGCAAATTGTCAATATTTCAAGAAATTTCTTTCAGAAAAAACTTGATGTACTAGAAATCAAAATCAAGCAAGCTACAAGCGATGAAAAGAAACAGAAAAAGAATTTAATTGAAATTCCGGGATGTAATTCGAAAGAGCGCGATGAAATTTTAAAACTGCTTTTCAATCAATTACCAGAAAGAGGAGTGATGATGCAACCTAATTTTCGTAAATTAGTTTTCTCTATTTTTCTAACAATTATCTTACCTTTAACAGGATTTTTTATCTTTGGTATTAAAGTAGACGCAATTGTATTTCAATACAGCCATTTTGCTGTTTTTTATACGGTGTTTTTGTTATTGATTCACGTATTCGGATTTAGAAATTACCGTTTATTTGTAAGTGATAATCATATTATCAAACAAAGTGGCGCTTGGGATGTAGACAATGAAATAATCGAAATTAAAAAAATACAAGCCATTACAACCTCACAATTGTTTTGGCACAAAAACCTAAATATAGGTTCGTTAACTTTGCACACAGCAGGAGGTAACTTATCGTTTTATTTAGGCGAATACAATACAATAAAAGAATACGTAAACCTTTGGCTGTACGAAATAGAAACCTCAGACAGCAACTGGATGTAATAATAATATTAGATATCTGATATTAGATATAAAAAACATCTAATATCAAAAAATCTAAAAATCTAAAAATCTAAAAAATGAAACACTGGATTGAAGCCGCACGAGTAAGAACCTTACCACTTTCTGTATCCGGAATATTGGTGGGTAGTTTCTACGCTATGTCTCAAGGAATTTTCAATTGGAAAATTGTGATTTTAGCACTTTCTACTACCTTAGGATTACAAATTCTATCCAACTTCGCGAATGATTATGGCGATGGAGTGAAAGGTACCGACAACGAGGATAGAATAGGGCCAAAGCGCGCCATCCAAAGCGGATTAATTACGCCAGGCGAAATGCGTTATGCTATATTCATCACAGCATTTTTGACCTTGGTTTCGGCAATGTTATTGATTTATGTTTCATTTAAAGGCAAGTATTTTCTTTATTCTATTATTTTCTTTGTTTTAGGAATTCTTGCTATTGCTTCGGCTATTCGTTATACAGTAGGTAAAAATCCTTATGGCTATAGAGGTTTAGGCGATGTTTTTGTTTTCACATTCTTCGGATTGGTAAGTACATTTGGAGTTTATTTTATGTTTTCTAAACAAATCGATTGGTTGTTGTTTCTTCCTGCAACAGCAATCGGATTACTAAGTGTAGGCGTATTAAATCTAAACAACATGCGTGATGAAGAATCCGATAGAAAGTCGGGTAAAAATACTATTGTTGTTAAAAATGGAGGTGCTTGGGCTAAGAAATATCATTATTTTCTAATCGTTTCTGCAATGGTTCTAATGTTAGCCTTTGCCTTAATTTTCGATTTCAGCTACAGAGATCCAAACCCAGGAAGATTCAATTTTGATTTGTATTTCTTCTTAATTGCTTATTTTCCAATAATCGCACATCTTAAAAGAGTTGCTAAAAATAAAGAACATAAATTATTAGATCCTGAATTAAAGAAATTAGCACTTAGTACTTTTCTTTTATCAGTACTATTGTCATTATCACTTATCTATTTACTCTCTGACTTTTTAATTTTTTATACTAATTAAATAATTATTGTATATGAAAATCACATTCTACGGACACGCCTGCATCGGAATTGAAGTAAGCGGAAAAAATATCTTGGTAGATCCATTCATCACTGCCAATCCAAAAGCAAGTCACATCGATATCAATTCGCTCAAAGCAGATTATATTTTACTAACGCACGCGCACCAAGACCACATTCTCGATGCAGAAGCTATTGCAAAGCGCACAGACGCAACTATTGTCTCTAACTATGAAGTAGCAGTGCATTACGGAAATAAAAGCCTAAAATACCATCCAATGAATCATGGCGGAAGCTGGCAGTTTGATTTTGGTAAAGTAAAACTAGTCAATGCCATCCACTCAAGCTCTTTTCCTGACGGAAGCTATGGCGGAAATCCATGCGGTTTTGTAATCGAAGGCGAACACAAAAACATTTATATCTCCGGCGATACAGCACTTACAATGGATATGAAACTCATTCCAATGCGCACCAAACTCGATTTGGCAATTTTGTCCATCGGTAACAACTTCACTATGGATGTTGAAGACGCCATTCTAGCTGCCGATTTTGTGGATTGCGATAAAGTACTTGGAGTGCACTTCGATACCTTCGGATATATCGAAATCAACCACGACGAAGCCAAAAAGAAATTCTTTGATGCTGGCAAAGACCTAATGTTATTAGAAATCGGTCAAAGTATTATGCTTTAAATTCAGGAGCGAATGGTATGGTAATTGTTATCAACCCTATTCCTGCTGTACGCACTACATGGTAGATGCTTCCATCAGGGCTAATTAGTAATTGTATTGAATCAAATTAAAATGTTAAAGAAATTATATCTTATCCTACCAATACTTGCAGCAACAATAGCTTCTGCACAATCTAAAGACGGTTATTGGGACAATGTTCGAACTACAAGCGAAACCATTATTCTTAAAGCCGGAGAGAAAAAAGTAATCAAAACTGCCGATTTTCCCGAAGGAACTACAGAGATAGTTTACCGAATAACACTTCTAGACGACAACCAAAAACTGTCTTCTAGTTTGGTTTCTGTTCTTAAAGCCATTCCCGATCCAACAGGAATCAGTCAAGGAACTGCTGGAGTTATATTTTTAGCTTCTTCCATTTCTGGTGACGACAAAACTAAATATGCTATTTTCTCTCAATCCAAAGACGCAGAGGAGTTTCTAACTTCTGATAAACCTAACAAAGCTTGTTTGTATCAAGAAACACCTGTCAACAAAGAAGCGCGTTTGCTTAAAGCCAAAGATTCGGATTGTTTTACTGCTAAAACCCAAAATCTTTACTTCGTTTTCGAAAGCGATAATTGGGTGATGAAAGAAAAGGTAATCCTAGAAGTAGTGCCTTGGATTGACAACAAAGCAAGCCGTGGTTGGAACAACGATACTAAAAAAGAATTACTCAAAGTAGCTCAAAATCTAGAGTTAGCTAAATCATTAAACAAGAAAGAAGAATTCTACGCTTTGTTTCTAGAAAACATTTCTAAGAAATATAAAGCAAGCGAATACCACCAATTACTTGCTGTTGAAAAAAATAGAGCTACAGAGTTAGCTATTGAGGAAAGCTTACGTCAAACAGGTGAAATCAATAAGTACTACGGAGCAATAAGAAATAAATCGGTTGCCTTATTCAACAAAGGAAAGCTTCAAGAAGCCATCGAAGTCATTAATACAGACATCATCAATAAAAACAAAGCCACAAGTGCTGATTATGCCTTGTTAGGAGGTTATTATTTGGTAACCAAACAATTTGCCAAAGCAGAACAAGCATA
The DNA here is from genome assembly GCF_039539165.1 of Flavobacterium chungnamense. Taxonomy (NCBI): domain Bacteria; kingdom Pseudomonadati; phylum Bacteroidota; class Flavobacteriia; order Flavobacteriales; family Flavobacteriaceae; genus Flavobacterium; species Flavobacterium chungnamense. Next base: position 78,786 of record NZ_BAABCS010000006.1, on the reverse strand, counting down.
CAACACAGGTTTAAAACTTAATCCATCCGATATTATTTTTCAATTGAAATTGGCTCATGTATATATGTTTACCAATAGATTGTCAATGGCCAAAGCCCTTCATAAGTCATTTTCAAATCAAAACATAGAAAGCAACAAAACTTGGAAAGAACAAGTAAATGATGATTTTAAAGAGTTTCAAAAATTCGGCTTACCATCAGAAAACTTCAAAAAGACTTTACGAGTTTTAGAATAATCTATCTCTAACAATCCAAAAATCTAACAATCCAGCAATCCAGCAATCTAAAAAATGAAAGCCACTTACCAAAAATACATCCTAAACTTCAAACGACCATCTGGAACATCTAGAGGCGTTATGAACGAAAAAGAAACTTGGTTCATCATTCTAGAAGAGAACGGAAAAAAGGGAATAGGTGAGTGTGGAATCCTTCGCGGACTAAGTGCAGATGACAGACCTGATTATGAAGAAAAATTACAATGGACTTGTGAAAATATTCACATCGGAAAAGACCTACTTTGGGAAACACTTTTAGAATTTCCTTCTATTCAATTTGGCGTTGAAATGGCGTTCCAATCGTTAGCCTCAGAAAACCCTTTTTTATTGTTTCCATCGGAGTTTACCGAAGGTAAAAAAAACACGGACATTAATGGTTTGGTTTGGATGGGTGATGAGGTGTTTATGAAGGAGCAAATTGAAGAAAAATTAGCACAAGGTTTTCATTGCATCAAACTTAAAATCGGTGCCATTGATTTTCAAAAAGAACTCGATTTATTGCACTTTATACGTCAAAATTTTGATGAAAATACTATCGAAATTAGGGTAGATGCTAATGGTGCTTTTAGTGAAGATTTAGCTTTAAATAAATTGAATCAATTAGCTGGTTATAAATTACATAGTATCGAACAACCTATTGCAAAAAACTACACTGACACTATGGCAGAGCTGTGTAAAACCACTCCAATTCCTATTGCTTTAGACGAAGAGCTTATTGGTGTGTTTACATACGAAGAGAAAGAACAACTTTTGCAAAAAATAAAGCCACAATACATCATTTTGAAACCTAGTTTTTTAGGCGGATTTCGTGGTACAAAAGAGTGGATTGATTTAGCTAATAAACACAATATTGGTTGGTGGATTACTTCTGCTTTAGAAAGTAATATAGGTTTAAATGCCATCACACAATGGACCTATTTACAACAAAATCCAATGCCTCAAGGACTCGGAACAGGTGGATTATATACTAATAATTTTGATAGTCCGTTAGAAGTAAAAAATGGACAAATTGCTTACAATACTTCTTTAGATTGGGTGTGTAAATTAATCTAAGTATTACTTCCGAATTTCATTAAATTTTCGTATATTTGATAGGCGATTTCATTCGTTTAATACCTTTTCAGATGCGATATTTTCTAATTTCTTCCATAGTCATAGGTTTTCTATTGATTTCTTGTTCTAAAAAAGAACTAACCGAAACACAACCTAAAAAAGGTGATGTAACCGAAAGTGTTTATGCTTCGGGTATTGTAAAAGCCGAAAATCAATATATTGTTTTCTCAACGGTTAATGGCGTTTTGCAAACTATAAACGTTGAAGTAGGACAAACCATAACCGAAGGGCAAGCTTTATTTCAAATAGAAAGTGATAAGGCAAACCTAAATACTGAAAATGCTCAACTTGCTTATCAACTCAGTAAACAAGACAATAATTACATTCGAGATAAAATTTCCGAAATGGAAACCAAGGTCCAAGCTGCTAAAGATAAATTGGCATTGGATTTGTCCATTTATAACAGAAATAAGAACATCAAGAAATACAACATCATTTCTGAAGTAGATTATGAAAGAATTGAATTGGCTTATAAAAATTCTAAATCCAATTATGAAGCCGCTGTAAAGCAATTAGCACAACTTAAATCGCAACTGCAAAATGACCAAACTCGTAACAGTATCAACTTAAAAATTAGTCAAAAAACTAAAGCTGATTATACTATTAAAAGTGCCTTCTATGGCGAGTTATTTGATGTTTTAGTCAAAAAAGGGTCTATGGTTACTACACAAACACCACTAGCCATTATTGGAAAGAAGAATTCTTATTTACTCGAATTAGAAGTCGATGAAAACGATATGGTTCGCGTTAAATTAGGTCAAACCATGCTAGTAAGTATGGATAGTTACAAAGGAAAAGTATTTGAAGCAACGGTTGATAAAATTTATCCAATTATGGATGAGCGTTCTAGAACATTCAAAATAGAATCTCATTTTTTAAATACACCACAGCAATTATATCCAAACTTAACAGCCGAAGCTAATATTGTAATAAAGGTTAAAAAAGACGTAATTACGATTCCGAAAAGTTATCTTATTGATGGTGAATATGTTTTGGTTAACAAAAACGAGAAACGTAAAGTAAAAGTAGGATTAAGCGATTACCAAAATGCTGAAATCTTATCAGGATTAACTGTTGACGAAACCATTTATTTACCACAATAATGAATTTCAAACTAATTTTTAATATTGCCATCCATTTACTTAAAGCCAGACTCAAACAAACTATTGTGGCTGCAGTCGGAGTTACGTTCGGAATTGCAATGTTTATTGCTTTAGTGAGCTTTATGAATGGTTTAAATGATCTATTAGATGGGTTAATGCTAAATAGAACCGCTCATGTTAGACTTTACAACGAAATAAAGCCTACTTTAAAGCAACCCATTGAATTGTCTGAAAAATACAAGAACAGCACTAATTTTATAAGCTCTATTAAGCCCAAAGACAGAGGAAAAGCCATCTACAATAGTCAAGCAATTATCAATTACCTAAAGCAAGATAACCGTATTATTGATGTGGCACCCAAAATCAATGTGCCTGTTTTTTTTAATTCCGGAACCATTGAAATTTCTGGAGTTATTAACGGAATTGATGTTTTGCCAGAAGAAAAACTATTCAAAATAAGCGATTATGTTATCGAGGGTAAAGTGGCTGATTTGATTCAAAACAACAGTATTATTATTGGTAAAGGTTTGGCTGATAAAATGTTACTTGCCGTTGGTAATATGATAAAAGTAACCTCGGCGAAAGGAAATCTTGCGTCGTTAAAGATTGTTGGAATTTCACAATTTGGTATCGCGGAATATGATAACACAATGAGTTACACTTCTTTGGCAACAGCTCAAAAATTGCTTGGAGAGTCTACAAATTACGTTACAGACATACAAGTAAAATTGTTTGATATAACCACAGCTCCGAGTGTTGCAGTTGAATTTCAAAACAAATTTGAAATCGATGCAATTGATTATCAAACGGCCAATTCACAATTTGAAACAGGAAGCACTGTGCGAAGTATTATATCCTATGCTGTTGGCGTTGTGTTGCTTATAGTAGCTGGATTTGGAATTTATAATATTCTAAACATGATGATTTTTGAAAAGATGGACAGTATTGCCATTCTAAAAGCAACTGGTTTTTCAGGTAATGATGTAAAATGGATTTTTATTTTGTTGGCGCTAATCATCGGATTGGTTGGAGGTGTTTTTGGATTGATTTTCGGGTTTGTATTTTCTTCAATCATAGATGTAATTCCGTTTGAAACGGCTTCGTTGCCTACAATAAAGACTTATCCTATCAATTTCAATCCATTATTTTACGTAATCGGAATTGTTTTTGCATTGCTAACTACCATTATCGCCGGACTTTTTCCAGCACTCAAAGCCAGTAAAATTGATCCTGTAGAAATCATTAGAGGAAAATAAAATGAGTAAAGTATTAGAAACAAAAGGTTTGACCAAATATTTTTATGACCCAGTTAAATTTCAAGTACTGAAAGGCATTGACATGACCATAAATCATGGCGAGTTTGTTTCCATAGTCGGAAAATCAGGTTGTGGAAAATCTACATTACTGTATTTGCTCTCAACAATGGATACCGATTATGAAGGACAATTGTTTATAAACGAAGAACTTATAACTGGAAAATCTGATAAAGAATTAGCTGCAATCCGCAATGAAAAAATTGGATTCGTATTTCAGTTTCATTATTTACTTTCAGAATATAACGTACTAAAAAATGTCATGTTGCCAGGAATGAAACTAGGAAAACTATCAAATTCTGAAATCGAACACAATGCGATGGAGCATTTGAAAACTCTTGACATGCAAGAACAGGCACTAAAAATGCCAAATCAATTGAGTGGTGGTCAAAAGCAACGTGTAGCTATTGCAAGAGCATTAATCAACAATCCATTAATCATTATGGGCGATGAACCTACAGGAAATCTTGACAAAAAAAACAGCGACTTAGTTTTTGATATTTTCAAAAAACTTACGTTAGAAGAGAAGCAAACGTTATTAATAGTAACCCACGACAACGATTTTGCCTCAAGAACCAACAGAATCATCACAATGGAAGACGGAAAAATAATTAAAACCTAAAACTTCCCACTTCTCACTTCGTACTTCTTACTTCGTACTTCTCACTTAACAATAATATCATATTTCTCCAAAAGTCCTTTCAATCCATCTTGAGAGAAAACAGCTTTTTTAATTTTGTTTTTATCAGGATCGAAGGCATAATCATAACTAGTAGAAAAATCAGCTTTATTGGCGATGGTATCAATGAAAACAGCTCTTCTTAGGTTACAATTATCAAACAATACTTCGGTTAAATCACTGCCCATAAAGTCGGCTGAAATCAAACTGCAATTGATGAACTGCATTTTCTTAAGCTTTAAAGCATAAAATTTAGCGTAGTCTAACAAGCAATCTTTAAAGTGAAATTCAAACAGTACTTGGTCAGTCATGGCAAAATTCACATTCGTGAAATTACATTTAGTAAAAAACACACCGCGTAAAGAAATATAATTGATTTTAGTTTCTGCAAAATTGCAATCAAAGAAATTACAATCAATAAAAGTTACCGTTTGAAACGTACAAGCTCTGAAATCACAATTGTAAAAAGTACAATTCTCAAAATCTTTAAACTTAGTATTGGTATCATCAAACGTTTGGTTTCTAAACTCTTGGTCTAAAATATAATCGGTGTGCATGTTTTTTATTTTGTGAGCGTAAAGTTAGGGAAAAATAGTGTTCAGTTCTCGGTTTTCAGTATTCAAGTTTACAACCACCGTCACTTCGAGTGTTTTTTATATAATTGCGACCAAGCAATTATATAAAAAATGTATCGAGAACTTAGAAGCAATAAATAACATTCTTTAACTGTGCCACCAAAAAAATCCGACTCATTCCGCGTTTGCGAAGCATCCGACTCATCCGCGTTCCAATCTTAACACAAAAGTCACAAAAGATTTTTAAGATTTCTCAGATTATTTCAATCTGTGTTCCAAAAAATACATTGTGCAACTCTGTGCTAATCTCCTTGTAACTCTGTACCACCAAAAAAATCCGCCTTAATCCGCGTTTGCGAAGCATCCGTTTCATCCGCGTTCCAAAACTAAAAACTCACATCTTTTTGTTAATAAATTCCAATAATATTATTTCAAATAAACCCAATGATATAATACATTTGAACGTAATGAAAACGTATATAAAATGAGAATAGAAACCGAACTAAAATTAGGATTTAAAGATGTAATGATAAGACCAAAACGTTCTACGCTAAACAGTAGATCGCAAGTGTCATTAGAAAGAGAATTTAAGTTTAAACACAGTACCGTTACATGGACAGGAGTTCCAATAATGGCTGCTAATATGGATACTGTTGGAACTTTTGAAATGGCTTTAGCTTTGGCAAAAGAAAAACTATTTTCATGCATTCATAAGCATTATACCGTTCAAGAATGGAATGATTTTATAAAAAAAGCTCCATCAGATATTTGTGATTATATTGCAGTAAGCACCGGAACAGGTAAGGCTGATTTTAAAAAGATTGCAGAGATATTTGAACATAATCCGCAGCTCAAATTCATTTGCATTGACGTAGCTAATGGCTATTCTGAGCATTTTGTGGCGTTTTTGAGACAAGCGCGCAAACAATATCCTGATAAAGTTATCATTGCAGGAAACGTTGTTACTGGCGAAATGGTAGAAGAATTACTTTTAGAAGGCGCTGATATTGTAAAAGTGGGAATCGGACCAGGTTCGGTTTGTACTACAAGAGTTAAAACAGGCGTTGGTTATCCACAACTTTCTGCAATTATTGAATGTGCCGATGCGGCTCATGGTTTGGGCGGACACATTATTAGCGATGGAGGTTGTGCTATTCCAGGTGATGTTTCTAAAGCATTTGGAGCTGGTGCTGATTTTGTAATGCTGGGCGGAATGTTAGCCGGACATACCGAAAGCGGTGGTGAAACTATTGAAATTAACGGAGAAAAGTTCAAGCAGTTTTACGGAATGAGTTCGGAAACCGCAATGAAGAAGCATGTTGGAGGTGTAGCAGAATATCGAGCTAGTGAAGGTAAAACAGTACAAGTTCCATTCAAAGGTGATGTGATTGATACGCTTCATGATATACTTGGTGGCATTAGAAGTACTTGTACTTATGTTGGGGCTTCCAAGTTGAAAGAATTAACTAAAAGAACCACCTTTATTAGAGTTTTAGAACAAGAAAATCGAGTTTATACCAAATAGTATGTCAGATAACGAAGCTTCCTTCTTTAAATACTGTCCCAATTGCAGTTCGCAAAACCTAACTTATGTAAACAATTTCAAGTTGCATTGTTCCGATTGTGATTTCGTTTTGTATCACAATATCGCTGCTGCTGTAGCCATAATTTTTACTTATGAAGACAAAATTCTTTTCACAGAAAGAAACGTTGATCCTGACAAAGGAAAACTAGATTTGCCAGGTGGATTTATCGATCCAAATGAAACTGCAGAAGCAGCAGCTTGTCGTGAAATAAGCGAAGAATTAGGATTAACTATTACTTCAAATGATTTGACCTATATAACCACATCGCCAAATAATTACCTATATAGAAATGTGCCTTATAGAACTATGGACATCTTTTACGAATGTGAACTTAAGAGTGATGTAATTTCCATCAATGCAGCCGATGAAATCAAGTCGCTAATCTGGATAAAAAGAAGTGAAATCGACTTAAATAAAATTGGATTTGTATCCATTCGAAAAGTCATTGGTGAACATTACGTCAAATAGTAAAGTTACTTTAACTAAAAATTAGTATTCGTTTTGATGGGTACTTCACTTTAAATAGTAATTTTATATGCTATGGAAAAGAACACTAAAAAAGGATTTTTCTTCAAGAAATACGAAGCACCCAATCTTTCGCCATTTGATAAGCTTTTTGATATTTTCAAAGAGTTAATCACGCACACTTCTGGCGACTTTGATGAGGCCATCGATTGGTTACGACAGTTGGATGTTGAATATAAATTAACGGACGAAAATTATACTGTCGACGATTTTATTGAAGATTTAAAGAAAAAAGGATACATCCGCGAAGAACTAAAAGACGATGGAACTTCGGGAACCGGAATTACAGCCAAAACCGAAAGAGCCATTCGTCAAGCGGCTTTAGACCAAATTTTTGGGAATCTTAAAAAATCAGGCACTGGAAATCATAAAACTAAATATTCGGGAAGTGGTGATGAAAAAACAGGCGAGTTTCGCGACTATCATTTTGGTGATGGCTTAGAAAGTATTTCGTTAACCGAAAGTCTTCGTAATGCTCAAATCAATAATGGAGTTGATGAATTTAAATTAACCGAAAATGATTTGGTTGTTGAAGATGCGCAATTCAAATCACAAATGAGTACCGTTTTGATGATTGACATCAGCCACAGTATGATATTGTATGGTGAAGACCGAATCACACCAGCCAAAAAAGTAGCAATGGCTTTGGCAGAATTAATCACAACACGTTACCCAAAAGACACCATTGACATTCTAGTTTTCGGAAACGATGCTTGGCCAATAGCCATTAAAGATTTACCTTATCTAAAAGTCGGACCTTATCACACCAATACCGTTGCTGGATTACAATTGGCGATGGATATGTTGCGAAGAAAACGAAATACCAACAAGCAAATTTTCATGATAACCGACGGAAAACCAAGTTGCGTGCGTGAAAAAGACGGAACCTATTACATGAACAGTAATGGTTTGGACGAATACATTGTAGAACAATGCTACAATCAAGCGGCTCAAGCCAGAAAATTGCATATTCCAATTACAACGTTCATGATTGCAAACGATCCATACTTACAGAAATTCGTAAACCGATTTACTGAAGCCAATCAAGGAAAAGCATTTTACACCGGGCTTAAAGGTTTGGGTGAAATGATTTTTGAGGATTATGAGACGAATAGGAAGAAGAAGATTAAGTAAGGGAATAGAAGAAAGAGGAAAGAAGAAAGAGGAAAGAAGAAAGAAAAAAGAGAAAAGAATATAGAATATAGAAAATACTATGAAAGATATAAAAACATTAGCAGAATTAAAAAAATCCGGTTGGGTTTCAAGAAGTATTAAAGATGAGTTGCGTGATAATTTGCGAACTAAAATAAAATCGGGTAAACCAGTTTTTGAAGGCGTTCACGGATTTGAAAACACCGTAATTCCTGAATTAGAACGTGCTATTTTATCACGTCACAACATCAATTTACTCGGACTTCGTGGTCAAGCGAAAACACGTTTGGCGAGAAAAATGATAGAATTATTAGACGAATACATGCCTATTGTGGAGGGTTCCGAAATTAACGACGATCCATTCAATCCGATTTCAAGATTTGCTAAAGATTTAATTGCCGAAAAAGGCGATGCTACTCCAATAAAATGGATTCACAGAAGCGAACGTTTTTCTGAAAAATTAGCTACACCAGATGTAACAGTTGCCGATTTAATAGGTGATGTCGACCCAATAAAAGCAGCTAACTTGAAATTATCGTATGCTGATGATAGAGTAATTCACTTCGGAATGATTCCAAGAGCGAACCGTTGCATATTTGTAATTAATGAATTACCCGATTTACAAGCTAGAATTCAAGTGGCTCTATTCAATATTTTGCAAGAAGGCGATATTCAAATTCGTGGCTTTAAAGTACGAATGGCATTAGACATGCAATTTGTTTTCACCGCCAATCCAGAAGATTACACCAATCGTGGAAGTATTGTAACGCCATTAAAAGACCGAATTGGTTCCCAAATTCTAACGCATTATCCAGAAACGGTTGCCATAGCTAAAACGATTACACATCAAGAAGCCAAATTAGACCAACTACAATCGGATGCAGTTCATGTTCCCAATTTAGCGAAAGATTTGTTAGAACAAATAAGTTTTGAAGCAAGAGAAAGTGAGTATATTGATGCCAAAAGCGGTGTAAGTGCGCGTATGAGTATCACAGCTTATGAGAATTTACTAAGTACTGCCGAAAGAAGAGCTTTGTTGTCTGGAAGCGATAAAACGTCAGTACGATTATCCGATTTTATGGGAATTATTCCTGCCATTACGGGTAAAGTCGAATTGGTTTATGAAGGTGAACAAGAAGGTGCAGCAGTTGTAGCACAGTATTTAATAGCAGATGCCATTAAGACGTTCTTTCCAGCTTACTTTCCTAAAATAGAGAAGTTAGAACGTGATGCTGATTCCAGTCCGTATGCCAAAATACTAGAATGGTTTTTTGCAGAAACAGGCTTCGAATTGTTAGACGATGCAACAGACGAAGAATACAAAAAACAATTGGATGCAGTAACACCATTAGAAGATTTAATCCAAAAATACCAACCAGAATTCCCATTAGAAGACAAGTATTTCTTAAAAGAATTTGTACTTTGGGGATTGGTGGAATACGATAAACTAAGTAAAGATAGAGTAGACGTTGGCTATCAGTTTAAAGATTTGTATAGCAGTTATATCAATAAACTATAAATAGTAATAATCGAGAATCTTAAATAGGTTCTCGATTTTTTTTTTAGACTAAACTTTCCTACATTCCATTCCACCACAAAAGATTTCTCAGATTATTCCAATCTGTGTTGCAAATAAAATCCGCGACCATCTGTGTTTGCGAAGCAATCCGTTTCATCCGCGTTCCATTTTTAAACACAAAAGTCACAAAAGATTTTAAAGATTTCTCAGATTATTCCAATCTGTGTTGCAAATAAAATCCGCGACCATCTGCGTTTGCGAAGCATCCGTTTCATCCGCGTTCCATTTTTAAACACAAAAGATTTTAAAGATTTCTAAGATTATTCTAATCTGTGTTGCAAATAAAATCCGCGACCATCTGTGTTTGCGAAGCATCCGTTTCATCCGCGTTCCATTTTTAAACACAAAAGTCACAAAAGTCACAAAAGATTTCTCAGATTATTCCAATCTGTGTTGCAAAAAAAATCCGCGACCATCTGCGTTTGCGAAGCATCCGTTTCATCCGCGTTCCATTTTTAAACACAAAAGTCACAAAAGATTTTAAAGATTTCTTATATTTTCCAATCTGTGTTGCAAATAAAATCCGCGACCATCTGCGTTTGCGAAGCAATCCGTTTCATCCGCGTTCCATTTTTAAACACAAAAGTCACAAAAGATTTTAAAGATTTCTCAGATTATTCCAATCTGTGTTGCAAATAAAATCCGTGACCATCTGCGTTTGCGAAGCATCCGTTTCATCCGAGTTCCATTTTTAAATACAAAAGTCACAAAAGATTTTAAAGATTTCTTATATTATTCCAATCTGTGTTCCAAATAAAATCCGCGACCATCTGTGTTTGCGAAGCAATCCGTTTCATCCGCGTTCCATTTTTAAACACAAAAGTCACAAAAGATTTTAAAGATTTCTTATATTATTCCAATCTGTGTTGCAAAAATTACATTGTGCAACATCGCGTCCAACTTTGAGAAACTTTGTGCTCCTATAAAAATTTGTAACTTTACCCCATTACAAATCACAATGACAGCCGACCAACCCAAACCCAACCATTTCAAAGCCCTAACTGGAGTTCGCGCCATTGCAGCCATAATGATATTTGTTTACCATAACCGCAAGTATTGGAAAGACGATATACATCCAGAGCTGTTTCGCTTTTGTAACGAATTAAATCTAGGAGTTCAGTTGTTCTTTGTGTTAAGCGGATTTCTTATTGCAAAAAGTTACGGAAGCAAACCTTTACAATCTTTAACACATTACAGAAAGTATTTTGTCCAACGAATTGTTCGCATTATGCCTTTGTATTGGTTATTGCTAACCTTGTATTATTTGGATTCAGGTTTTGGTAACTATCGTTTTTCTTTACCTCATTACCTTTTGTTACAAGGTTTTTCCTCAACACACTCCTTAGATGCAATTTCGCAATCTTGGTCGCTTACGGTTGAAATGACTTTTTATGCTTTCGCACCATTGCTGCTTTTACTTTTAGAAAAGCACCTTAAATACCTACTACTTTTTTTGATAGTGCTATTTACAACTACATTGCTTTTAGGTCATTTGTGGACACTTTACAACGGAAATCCCGATAAGTATTTAGTTCCTATAGAATTTGTAACCATGAGCACTTTTGCAGGTCAATCGCTCTTATTTCTTGCCGGAATATTTTTAGCCTACTATCCTAAATTTTGGAATCAAATTCCTTTTTCTAAATACGCCACGGCTATTGGTGGTTTCGGTTTTGTATTAACCTTGTATGTTATCGGATGGTTCCAAGAGAGTAGAGTAGATCACGGAACCAATCATTGGCAAGGTAAAGTTTTGTTTTTTATTGTTTTGCCCTTTTTTATAGTACTACTATTTCAAGGTTTGATGAGCCAGCGAACTTATTTACAGCAATTTTTATCTTCTAAAGTCATGGTCTTGTTGGGTAACGCCTCTTTTGCTTTTTATCTGGTTCACATAAGTTATGCTAATTTAAAACTTAAATCTTTTGTCTTTTTTCCGGACAGAAATTTTATACTTTTATGGTTGGTATCCATTGCTTTATATTATGGTTTTGAAAAACCAATTTATGATAGATACAGAAGAAGCGTTCAAAATAAGAAATAAGAAAAACAGAAATTTCAATCATTTTCAAAAAAAATACAGACATGATAAACAAACAGTTACTTCTATTTGGAATTGTATGGTTTGCTACAACTACGATAAATGCACAAAAGAAAGACTATCTCGATTCTAAAAAGCCAATTGAAGAGCGCATCGATTTATTAATGAATCAAATGATATTGGAAGAAAAAGTAGGTCAAATGAATCAATATAATGGATTTTGGGACGTTACAGGTCCAACTCCTAAAGATGGTGCAGCCGAAATTAAATACGAACATCTTCGTAAAGGATGGGTAGGCGCAATGCTTAGCGTTAAAGGTGTTAAAGAGGTAAAAGCAGTTCAAAAAATTGCAGTGGAAGAAACCAGATTGGGAATCCCAATACTATTCGGATTGGATGTAATTCATGGCTATAAAACATTGAGTCCAATTCCTTTGGCTGAAGCAGCAAGTTGGGATTTAGAAGCTATTAAGAAATCAGCTCAAGTAGCTGCTGATGAAGCCTCAGCATCTGGAATTAATTGGACTTTCGGCCCCATGATGGACGTGTCTCGTGAAGCACGCTGGGGTAGAGTTATGGAAGGAGCAGGTGAAGATCCTTTTCTAGGTAGTAAGATAGCAGTGGCAAGGGTGCAAGGTTTTCAAGGTGAAACTAGTGCCGATTTAGCCAAAGCGAATACTATTGCAGCTTGTGCCAAACATTTTGCAGCCTATGGTTTTGTCGAAGCCGGTAGAGAGTACAATACTGTGGATATCAGTAATGCTAATTTGTACAATCTTGTGTTGCCTCCATTTCTAGCAGCTAAAGAAGCTGGAGTTAGAACCTTCATGAATTCATTTAACATTCTAAATGGAGTTCCAGCCACAGGAAGTAGCTTTTTGCAACGTGATCTTTTGAAAGGGAAATGGAACTTTGATGGTTTTATTGTATCCGATTGGGGATCCATAAGAGAGATGAAAAACCACGGATTTGCAAAAGATGCTGTCGATGCTACAACCAAAGCCGTTATCGCAGGCTCTGATATGGATATGGAATCTCATTTTTATGTAGCAGAATTAGTCAATTTGGTTAAATCAGGAAAGGTAAAAGAAGCATTAATTGATGATGCTGTTCGAAGAATACTACGAGTGAAATTTGAATTGGGACTTTTTGACAACCCATATAAATACTGTGATGAAGCACGAGAAAAAGCAGTTGTAGGAAGCAAAGCCATCAATGATGCCGTTTTAGATATGGCAAAAAAGTCAATGGTCTTGCTGAAAAATGAAGGCAACTTATTACCATTAAAGAAATCTGGANTCTGTTTTGGAAGGGATGCAAAGTTATAAAGGCAATACGGTAGCTTTTGAAAAAGGAGCCGATTTGACTATTGGAAAAACTACTTTTGTAAACGAACTAGTTTTCAATACCACAGATAAAAGCGGATTTGAAGCCGCTAAAAACCTTGCCAAGAATTCAGATGTTGTTGTTATGGTTCTAGGCGAACATGGCTTTCAATCTGGTGAAGCTAGAAGTCGCTCCAATTTAGATTTGCCTGGCGTTCAACAAGAGTTATTAAAGGAAGTTTATAAAGTTAATCCCAATATTGTTTTGGTTTTAAATAATGGTAGACCTTTAGTGCTATCATGGGCAAAGGAACACATTCCTGCTATTGTAGAAGCTTGGCAACTTGGAACACAAACAGGTAACGCAGTAGCTCAAGTAATATATGGTGATTACAATCCGAGTGGCAAATTACCAATGAGTTTTCCAAGAAACGTCGGACAATGCCCAATATACTACAATTATTACAGTACAGGAAGACCAACGAATGATGAGAAAAATGTGTTTTGGTCACACTACACCGATGTCGAAAACACACCTTTATATCCTTTTGGCTATGGCTTAAGCTATACCAAATTTGAATACAAAAATCTAAAAGTTAGCCAACCAGAATACAATAAAGGCCAAACGGTAAAAGTCACCATAGAAGTCACCAATACTGGTAATTACGATGGAAAAGAAGTAGTGCAACTGTACCTTCACGACGTTGTGGCAAGTATAGCAAGACCCGTTCAAGAACTAAAAGGATTTGAACTAACCAGTTTGAAAAAAGGTGAAACCAAAACCATATCATTCACGCTAACCGACAAAGAATTAGGATTTTTCAACAACGAAGGCAATTATCAAGTAGAATCAGGCACCTTCAAAATAAGAGTAGGCAGTAGCTCTGATAGTGGTCTAAAAACACAATTTGAGTTGAAGTAATGGCTTCGAGTGCCTCAGCCACCACATCACGTAAGCAGTGGTTTCGAGAGCATTTCGACAGGCTCAACGTGACACCTCAACCACCGCATAACGTAAGCAGTGGTTTCGAGTAACCTCAACCACCGCTAAGAAACCTTCCTTAAGCAACATATCTCCGTTGTCTGAGGTTTTTTATTATAGAATATCCTCCGTTGGCTGAGGCTCTCGAAGCCAACGTTACGTCAACGTCTTTCAAAAACTCTTTTTTAAGCAAAACACCTCCGTTGTTTGAGATTCTTAATTATAGAATATTCTCCGTTGGCTGAGGCCACTCGAAGTCAACGTTACGTCAACGTCTTTCAAATCTCTTTTTTAAGCAAAATATCTCCTTTGGCTGAGGTTACTCGAAGCCAACGTCACGTCAACGTCTTTCAAAAACTCTTTTTTAAGCAAAACACCTCCGTTGTTTGAGATTCTTAATTATAGAATATTCTCCGTTGGCTGAGGCCACTCGAAGTCAACATTACGTCAACGTCTTTCAAATCTCTTTTTTAAGCAAAATATCTCCTTTGGCTGAGGTTACTCGAAGCCAACGTCACGTCAACGTCTTATTGTTACCTGAGGTCACTCGAAGGCAAATCCCTATAAGCTTTCGCTAATTCAGGCAATAAATCAACATTGCCCTCCATTAAAGCTTCTTTCTTTTTTCTACTCTAACCTTGAACCTGTTTTTCACGATAGAAAGCCTCATCAATTCTTTGGTATTCTTCGTAATATAACAGCGAAACAGGCAATCGTTTCTTAGTATGATTTGCACCTTCACCATTTTGATGTTGCGCCAATCGTCTTTCTAAATCATTCGTACTTCCAGTATAATAACTACCATCCGAACAAAGTAAAATGTACATATAACCTTTCATAAAATAAAATATAATACTAAAAAACATCTCCGTAAGCAGTGACTTCGAGTAACCTCAGCCACCGCTTTAAACAAAACATAACCGTAAGCAGTGACTTCGAGAGCCTCAGCCACCGCTAAGAAACCTTCCTCAAGCTACACACCTCCGTTGGCTGAGGCTCTTTATTATTGGATATCCTCCGTTGACTGAGGCTCTCGAAGTCAACATTACGAAATGCTCTCGAAGTCATCCAAGAATCAACTATTTCAATTCCTCCACACTTACCTTCAACACCTCAGTCCAATTATAATAATCCACATTATCTTTGTCCATTTCAGAACATTCTTTTAGAAAAAAGATGGTTTTATCAACAAAATCAGGATGCACAAATAAAGGATGCAAATTAAAAAGATAAGGGCTGTGTTGTTTTTACAAGCTTTAGATATTGTTATTGCTTAACATTTGTAAAATAAGGATCATCTGAATTATTTGCCCAATTGCCAGGAGCATAACCAAAATTCATTTTATCACAATAAATCCCTACAATATTTACTAATACATTTTTGCCTCTACTTGAATTAGGTGCATTTTCACTTTTTTGTGAGTTTGGTGGAATGTTATAAATGGTAATTTCTTCGGTTTTGTAACATTCTCCGCTATCAATTTCATAGCAAACAGTAACGTTAATTTCATCTATTTTGTATTCGGTTTTGTTTGTTGCAATTATTTGTAAATTTTCAATCCCACCAATGTTGTAATACGTAAAATCATTCGTTGCTACAGAAATATAATCAGACCAATTATTTCTATATTTTTTATTTTTTTCTGTTATGGCAGCATTAATACTTGCTCTTTTGTCTTCTTTTATAATAGAATCCGACTTAATAGTAGAAAGTTCTATTTCGGCAGAACTTGGCTGCGATGTCATAAATGAAAATGCAATAATCGCAAGTAGTAATACACTCAATCCAATGACAACATTTCGTATCGTTTTTGATTTCTTTGATTCATCAACTACTTGGGATTCTGTATTTGTTTTGTTAAAATTTGGTGGATGAATTGAAGTATTTTGATTAGCAAAATTATCAAATTTTGGTGGTAAAGCATTTGATGCAATTATTGATTTTAATTCTTCAACATTGCTAGCTGTAGTCCAATTTGATAATCCTTCATACCAAATAGGAGTATCACCTTTTATTTGCATTGTTGCAAGTTCTTCTATATTGAATGGCCCATTTTCTGTTTCGCCATTGTGAATAAAATATTTTTTCATTCTTGTAATTTTATTTATTTGATTTTTAATTAATTATTCTAATATTATAATTCTTAAATAATTTATAGGTTCTTTTTCTGAACTAATAACCTCATAGTAACCTTCAACATTTTCTCTTTTCTGGTGTTAACCCTTACAACTCTATATCCATTACGACCATTTTGTCATGTTGACATAGGAAACATCGCACTAGTTACTCACGTGTTGTGTTATTATCATTTGAGATTCTTCGTGCCTCAGAATGACAAAAAAATGGAATGACAAAAACATTAACTATTCTTAACAATCTCAATTTACTCACGCTTTTTTATTGTTTTTTGGTATTCGTGAATAAAAATCGATAATGTATTATTATAAAGTCACGATTGTTCTACGATTTTTATTTCTTCCTCACTCAATTCATACAACTTATAAACCATAGCATCAATAGCTTTATAAGTAGTATCAATTTGAGCTTTTAAATCTTGTGGTTTTTTAATTTCTTGAATGAATTTATGATTTTTTCTTCTTCTCCTTCACAAACAATCCAGCAGTATATTTTTCATACAACTCAAATAAAAATTCCATACGTTTGGCTTCGCTGGTAAAGGCTTGTTTGCTGTAGGCCGCATCCACGGCTTTGTCTAATTCGTTGTGCGCTTTTACTAATGCTGGCGGCATGGTTAAGGGATTGTATAAATCTGCTAATGAGCTATTAGGAAAAGAAGCTCTAACATCTAAAACCTGTTGTGCTTTTTCTTCAGTCGTTTTTATTTGTTTTTCAGATGGATTTTCTGGCCAAGGATAATTGTTGTAAACAATGCTTGCTGAGTATCTATAATCACTTTTTAATCTACCACAAATGTATTTTACCCATGACATATGAAGACTTGATTGAAGAACTCCAAAATGATATAAAGTAGTATTTGGTACTGTTGAACAACTATTATTAGAAATATGATTATTATCAAAATATCCCATCGGAATATATTTACGGTTCTCTGAAGAATGTAATGGGATAAGAATATAATCATTTTTTGGTTGCCTGTCTTCTCCAAAAAGTGTTGGATACAAAGCTAGTTTCTGTGTTGCAACCCTAGTACTCTCTTCACGTATCTTCTTTACTTTCTCAATACGCTTTGAAACTTCTTTCAATTCTTTAAGAATTGAAGGATTTGCATCTTTTAACCATAAACACCATCGTGTTTGACCATTTAAATATTCGTGCGCACTAATTAATGGTTTAAAAAATTGTTCTGCTCTTGGCTCAATCGTTAAAAATTGATTTTTTTCTTCGTCAGTAAACAAAAAAAACCCACCATCATTAGGCATACTTCCAAATGATATTTCAGGAACATTACAAATTGGTGTTCGTCTTTTTTCAATAAAAATATCCTTAGCATCTACTAAATAAGGATTGATATTTTTAACTTGAATTGCTTGTGGTTCTCCTTTAATATCTTCATATTCAAATAGAACCTTGTTTTTTGTTTCAAAATTTGCAAAACCAACAATAATGCAATAAACGGCTGCATTACCCTTGGCTTCGTTACTCCATTTAAAAGTACGATGTGCAAAGTGAATTTTAACTCCATATTTATTAATCATTTGTCCCCATAGAATACTCGTTTGTTCTCCTTGCACAATAGAATTTGTAGAAACAAAAGCTGCTTTTGTTGTAGTACCTTGAATATATTTAGCTGCTTTTAAATACCATCCAGAAACATAGTCTAAAACGCCACAGCCTTTACTATTATTGAATTCCTTTATAATTTGATTTCTTTGGAATTGGCTCATAATTTTTGAACCAATAAAAGGAGGGTTACCTATTATATAATCGTAGCGAATTTTTACTTTTGTAATATTTGGCGGAAAATCAGCTGTTTTATCAATTTCATTTACATTTTTTGTGATAACATTTACAGTTCCATATTCTGCAATGGGTTCATTCAGTACTTTAAAATTGAGCTGGTCTGCTTTTAATGTAATTTCATCAACAACTTTTAAAGTTTCCCAATTCACTTCTAAAGCATCTCCATGTACAATTTTAGCTGATTTTTTTAAGGGTAAACGGGCAAAGTATTGTCCAAATTCATTACTAATGAGCATGTTCATTTGGTGGTCTATTAACCACATGGCTACTTCGGCAATACGAGCTGGAAATTCTTCGTACTCGATGCCGTACATCATATCTACATTTAAAAGAATTAAATCTTCTAATGCTAAAATAACTTCACCAGATTTAAATGTTGCTCGTAAAATCTCTAATTCTAACAAACGTAATTCGCGATAGGTAATCACCAAGAAGTTACCACAACCACAAGCTGGATCTAAGAATTTGAGTTGACTGATTTTTTTATGGAATTCGGGTAATTTGTTTTTATTGCCTTTTAAACTTTCAAATTCAGCCCACAGTTCATCTAAAAACAAGGGTTTGATTAATTTTAAGATATTGCTTTCACTGGTATAATGTGCTCCTAAGTTTCTGCGTTCTTTAGGGTTCATTACACTTTGAAACATGGAACCAAAAATAGCCGGTGAAATTTTACTCCAATCGATGTAACAACAATCTAATAACGCTTGACGCATTTTACTATCAAAACTTGCCATCGGTAAAATTTCTTCAAACAATTTTCCATTCACATACGGAAAATCGTTTAACTGCTCGTCTAAATTCTTGAATCGCTTGTCTTTTGCCGTATTTAATACCTGGAACAATTCTTGAACTTTTGAAGCCAAATCACTTCCGTCTTCAGCGGTTCTGTTTTCTATGTAATCTTGAAACTGTTGTTTTTCAAAAATGGTCGTATCTTCTGCAAACAAACAGAATAAAATACGAACCAAATACACTTCTAAAGGATGTCCTTCATAACCTATTTCTTCTAAACGGTCATGGAGTTTTCCCATTAATTCAGCAGCTTTGATATTGGCTGGATCTTGTTCCTTAAAGGTCTTTTTTTGGTAGCCTAATAAATAACCAAAACTTTGCACGTTTTGAATTAATTCATCAATTGTAAATTCTAAAGTGGTTTGTTCTTCAGTATCGTACAATCTGAAAATATGGAAATCGCATACCAAAACGTATTTTGGGAGTTCGTTTTGTTTTAGTCCATGGGTGTAATCAATCGCTTGTTGAAAGGCTTTGTCTAGGTTTTTACCACGACTTTTCATTTCTACTAAGATAGTTCCTTTCCAAAGGAGGTCGATGTAGCCATCGGCATCCGAAAGTTTCTTTACTCGGTGTTCAAATGTTCCAATCTTTTTACGAGTGATCCCAAATACATCAAAAAAAGCATCTAAAAATGGTTTAGCATCTGCTTCCTCATTAGTAGTGTCTTTCCATTCTTTGGTAAATTTAACTGCTCTGTCTTTTATTTCGTTCCAACTTAGTGCCATATATAAAAATTGTATCTTTCAAACTTAACAATAATCCACCACACAAAAAAACATTTTCTAGGAGAAAAACCCTAAAAGAAAATCCCTACTTTTTGTTTTAGGTGTTTGAGTAGGATAGGATACCTTTAATTAGCTAGTTGAAGGAAAAAAAACTTTAAAATAGTTCCAATACATCAGTTTAAAGACGTCATTCATTTATTTTGGTAAGTTTTTTCTTTCCCATAAACTAGTAGTGTTGACAAGGTATAAGTCGTTAACCATTATAAAATATGCAGCTCAAAGAGTTATCAACAGTTGGTGCCAAATTTATCTATAATCCTTTATATTTACAACATAATTCGATAGAGTAACTGGAATTACTCGAGGTCTTACAATACTTAATTGCTCAAAAATCGGGGTTCTAGCTGCTTTTTTTGAGCTTTTTTTATGGAGTAAAGTGTAGTTTTCTCCTCCTTTGGAGGAGTGGCTGAAAGCCGAGGTGGTTTTTAATGGAACGTATACGTAATTGAAATTCGAACGCGGATGACACAGATGATACAGATTTTTTTTGTTGCTTTAAATTGTTTGTTTTTTGTCAGTTCGAGTGATTTTTGAGGTTTTAAATTGCAAAAATTGAAGATTAAAAAGGTATCGAAAACTGTTTTTTAGTACTAATTTTTTATTCAAAAAGACTCAAAAATGATGGTTTTTTGCACAAAAAAAGCTGATAAAGAGTTTTCCATTTCCTTTTTTTCCTTTAGTTAGTTTTTTTTCAATTTGTACGGACGAGAATTTTAGTTCATTAGGACGAGACAAATGCTTCGTCAGGACGAAACAAAAACTTGGTCGGGACGAAATCACGAAAATTTTCGTGAAAAAATACACAAAAAAAAGACCCCGAGCACTGGAATACTCGAGGTCTTACAAACTAAATTACTTAGTTTCGGGGTTCTAGCTGACTTTTTTGTAAGATAACGTGCTTAACAAATTGCGCATTTTCTTACCAGGTCTGAAAAGGATTCTGTTCTTTTTGATAACAGTAGAAGATACTTCTTCTGCGGTGTCTTTACCTTCAGAACTTAATCCTACTTGAAAGTTACCCAAACGTCCCAATTTTACAATACGACCTTCGTTCAATTCGCCAATAATATTGTGCTCTAACGACATCAATACCGCATAGCAATCGGCTTCGGTCACAGTACATTGATAAGAAATTAACTCCGCGAGTCTTTCTAAATCGGTTTGTCCATCTGCTATAGCAGCAGCATAGAATTTTTCTGGTGCAAGGATATCTTGCGGGTTCTTTCTTTGAAGAACTTTGAATTTAACTGACATATTTTTTATAGTTAAATTAAACAATAATAAATTTTGCCTCTGAGCAAACCTTCGGATATTTGCCTGATCTACAGATACAAAGATAATTTATACAAGTGCAAAAAGAAAACCAAACTTATTCACAAACGGCTTTACTTTTTAACAATGTGTAGGAATACTACTAATTTTTTTCTTTTTGTAACTATTTGAAAAATAACTATTTACAAATACTATAAATAAAAAAAATACCTAAAAATAAGGGATTTATGAATTTTTACGATAAGTTTTCGTGGTGTTTTTGGTGGGTTTGTTTCTTTTATATTTTTAAACTTTTGGGTAGCTTAAAGTTGCATAAAATAGTTAGGTGAATTAGATTCCAATAGCTATGGTAAAATTAGATTTATTACCTGCAAGCGTTTCTTTGAATAGGTATTGGTATCCAATTTTCATATTAAACTTGCTATCATCAGCTACTTTAAATAGAAAATAGGCCTGAAGAGAGGTTACAACATCATTATCTGTTTTGAATAGCTTTTGCAATACTTCTTTCTTACCAGTAGCACCTTGCAACATTAAAGAAATTGAATAGCGACCTGGCTTATATTCTCCATTTTCGTTATACTTTCCTGCATCACCATCGCCTTGATAAGTAAAACCAATTCCACCGCTTCCAATGAATTCCATGTCGTAGGAATTAGTAACATTATTTTGAATGTTTAATCCTCTAACGTCAGCGTAAAAGCCATAGTATATCACATCATTGAATCCTACAAATGGTTTTTTGAAAGAAGGCATGATACGAAGTGTAAGAGGAGCGGCTTCATAATCGAGTACATCCCAAGAACTTGCTGAGTTGATAGAATCATATTGCGTAGAAAGTTTAGATATTAACAACATTGGAATATTAAATCTGTATTTTCTATCACCTTTAGCTAATTTTTCAGCATCCGGATTTGCAACATATAATTTGTAATGTAAAACTTCGGCACTAATAGATACTCTATTTCCTGTGTTGATTAGTGATGTTGAAAGTGTACTGTTATTAAAAAAGTCAATTGGTTTTTTTATAGTTTCTTCTGTAGTTTCGGTTTCTTTTGTTGTAACACTTCCCTGAGCATCTTTTACTTCTTCTACAAAGACATAAGCATTTTTATCTTTTTTTACTTTAATAGGTTCCATGCTTAAAGTAGTGAAAGGAGTTTGAGCAAAGTTTAGTCCGCTTATAAAAAGAGCGATAATTAAAATTTTTGATTTCATAAAGTGTTATTTTTAGAGTTAGTGAAAACAAAATAAGTGAATATAGTTTATTTAAATACTCCCTATAAATAGGTATTTTTAGTGGTTTTTATTGATTTATGAAAAGCCACCTCGACCTACGGCCACTCCTCCAGAGGAGGAGAAATCTAAAAATGAAATCAGTGTAATCTGCGTTTGCGAAGCAATCCGTTCCATTCGCGTTCCCTTTTAAACACAAAAGACACAAAAGATTTCTCAGATTATTCCAATCTGTGTTCCAAAAAAAATAAGCGACCATCTGCGTTTGCGAAGCAATCTGTTTCATCCGGGTTCGAACAATCGCTTTAGATTCATAGATTTTGATATTTAATTTATTCAAAAATTAGCATATAACTCAAAAAGTTTACTGTCTTTGAGTATTTTTTTTATATTTGAGGAAACTAAAAAACAAAACTTAAATAACATGGAAGACAATCAAATCATCTATACACTAGATAGCAACGGAGATAAAGAAACAAATCTAAGAAATGCAGCAACTGCTTTAGCCACGAAACTTAAAGATCAATTTGGAAGCACACATACCGTTACTGCAGGCGAATTTGCTACTGTTGATAAAGATTGGACCCATGAAATCAAAATTAGAAAAGGGGATAAAATAGGAGCTGCGGTTACTTTAAAATGGGAACAAGCTAAACCAACGGTTCTTGCCATAGATGTTGATGAATCTTCCAAAATGGGTTCGATGATTACTTATGGCGTATTGTTTCCTTTTGGAGCCATAGGAGCTTATTTAGCATACAACGATATGGAGCCCTTAGCTTTTTTACCAGGGCATAAAATTGCAGCAGGTTTAGGAGGATTAATAGCTCTTATACCAGGATTATTGATCGTTTATGTACTAAAATCAATGTTGTTAAAAAACGAGAAAGAAGAAAACAAACAATTGGTAAGTGATGTTGTAAAGACTTGTAAAAATGAATAAGTTTTTTAAAATTGGCTGCCTAGTAGTTGTTGGTTTTGTAGTAATAGCCATGATTGGTGCAACAATAGCAAAATGGTATGAAGATCCAACACAATCCATCGCTTTTTTAAATTCGGGTTCGGTAGCTAGATCGGTAACGTTCGAACGAATTGGTGCAGACGGAAAACTATCCGATACTTATACAGTGGATAGTACTTTGGAACCCAATCAGACTCTAATTGAAAAAGTAAAAGAAGGCAACTATAAAGTTAGCGTTTGGAATCTTGACAAAAACTTATACAAATCAATAGAGTATAAGATTACACTTAAAAATCCGAAAGAATCCAATTATCAATTGTATAGATTTGACCTTGCTATGGATAAGATTTACACTATTGTCAATCTTAATGCCTTATACGAAGGAAATGCCTTTTCCGATTATATGTCGAAAGCAGTCGGAACCAAACGTGATCAACTTAGAATTGAAAAATTTTATGATGGTGGTTCTCTTTTTATAGTACCAGAGACCTACACTGATAGAACTTTTGTTGATATAGACGATAAGATTCCAACTAATGTTAAATATGGTGAAGTAGTTTACGGATTGTTTGCATTTGATAAATCGCTACCTGAAGATCAAATACAAGACAATCTTTTCAATCAGATTGGTAATAAGATAAAATAAAGCCTATTTAAAAGCCACACAACTTGTCATTAATAATAAATCCCAAATGAAAGAACTTCAATTTATTCAGGTTGCGCAACATGCACCTAGAATTAAAAAAATCATTAGAAATTTAGTGCTACTTACTTTAGTAAGCATTTTGGTTATTATAGTATCTAGGTTCTTTTACGAGGGTAGGGTTCACGAAGCCATCGTCTATCGAAGAGGAATGAGATTAAATGTTGAGGTAGGCTGGCCTGCTAACATCAACGCAATTGCTAGTTGGGGTTTGCTGTTTTTTTCTTTAGCATTTCTTTATTTGTTTTTCAGACAAGACTTAAAAAAGCCAGCACTTGCGGTTACTAATGAGGGTTTATTTATTAATCAACAACTCTTCCGCAATGCCTTTATACCTTGGAGTGAAATAGAACGTGTAGAATTGCGAGGTCATATTTCCAATCCAATTATGCGTTTGTTTTTTAAAGATACGAATGCAGTATTAAAAGGACAAGTTTTTATCTTAAAGTCAATAGCAAATGCCACATTAAAATCAAATCCAAGTATGGGAATTTCAAAAGATGAAACTATTGGCGATTTGGTTAGTATGTTTGATTTTATGAAAGAAAAAGGAGTACCAGTGAAAGAACAAATGGCAGGACGTTCCAAAAATGAGAATTAAGAACTCCTTACTAATTTTAGCCAAAATATTTCCTCCGAGTTCCAAATTTAAACACAAAATATTTTAAAGATTTCTAAGATTATTCCAATCTGTGTTCCAAATAAAATCCGCGACCATCAGTTACATCCGTTTCATCCGCTTTCCATTTTAAAACACAAAAGACACAAAAGATTTAAAAAAACTCTGTGAAACTCTGTGCTCCAAATAAAAGCCACCTCGACCTTCGGCCACTCCTCCAGAGGAGGAGAAATCTAAAAAAGAAATCTGCGTAAATCTGCGTTTGCGAAGCAATCCGTTTTATCCGCGTTCCAATTGTAAACACAAATGGCACAAAAGATTATACTATTTCTCGCAAAGACACGAAGGCGCAAAGAGAAAAACTCTGTGAACAACTCCGTGTAACTCTGTGCTCCAAAAAAAAGCCACCTCGACCTTCGGCCACTCCGCTAGAGGAGGAGAAATCTAAAAAAGAAATCTGCGTAAAATCTGCGTTTGCGAAGCAATCCGTTTTATCCGCGTTCCATTTTAAACACAAAAGATTATCGCTTCATGCTAAAATGCCCTTTATGCGTTCTACCATCGGCACGGTAGGCAACAAACCAATAATCGTCGGAAACCATCAGATTTCCATTGTAAGTGCCATCCCAACCAGCACTCTTTGAAGTGAAGGCCGTAATGGTTTTGCCATAACGATCAAAAATCTCTACTCTAAATTCAGGTTCGTTTTCAGCATCTTTAATTCTCCAGTAATCGTTATAACCATCACCATTGGGTGTAAAGTATTTGGTATAGTAAAGCAACCAAACGACTTTATTTATAATGCCACAACCGGCTTTGTCTTTTACATAAATGGTATACAGTCCTGGTGCTAAGTTGTTAAAGTAGTTTTCGTCTTGAAACGTAGTGCCATCTAAAGAATACTCAAAAGAACCATTGCCAGAAGTTATTACAGTAATACTATTTTCATTCAAAGTCCAATCGGAGGTTTCAATACTTTCTATAACAGGTGGCCCCGAATTAATAACAATGATGTTTTTAGTGTTAGTACACGTTTGGCCGTTGTATGTATTTGTAGCAGTTACCGTTAGGTTGGTTACACCAATAGCCGTAATACTTACCGATGCAGTAGTAGCACCATTCGACCAAAGATAGGTGGTTGTTGGTAAATTATTGAGGGATGCATCAACGACAGTAGGATTGGTGGAGCAATTTAAATAGCTGGCATTGAGATTCAAACTAGGAGTTTGTCCAACAATTAAGTTAAAACTTCTTAATTCATAACAATTGGGAAGCGAATTGAGTACAATTCTAGTATGAATAAGTTGCGGATTGCTTACCGGATTAAAACTAGCTAAGTTAGTAATGGCGTTGTTGCCATTTTGCGCATCAGCCAATGTAGAGTGATAAGTTATGGTATAATCACTTGCTGGTTGCGTTGCTAAAATGACAGCAGTTTGTTGCGTTAAATCGAAAGTTTCGTTGTTGGTAATAACTGTTTTGCATTGCAATACATCAGTTGGAGTTGTTATCAAAATAATAGAACCAAGCGTACTAACATCAAACAATCGGTTGACAATATTGCCGCAAATATCTTCTATTTGAAAAAGATAAATGGCAGGCGCTAAATTGAAAAAAGTATTGGAAGTACCATTATCAAAAAAGAAAGGCAATCCGTCTTTTTGTACTAAAGTATAGCGCAAAGGAGTAGTTCCGTTGGCTTCAACAAAAACATCTAAAGTTCCACTGGTAGAGCAAGGCAATCGGTAGGCATCTATAAATTCTAAGGATTCATTGTAACTTAATGATGGTGCTAGTATTTCAATACAATCTTTATCAGCGCTACTTACAACAGCAGTATTCCAATCGCTACCATTATGGTACGATAAAAAGGCACGAACAATTCGGAAAGTACCATTAAAACTGAAATTAATATTGGTGGTATTGTTGGCTAAGGAAATAGAATTAGTTCCGTTTGGCACTGTACCTTCAGTATATAGGACATTGGTGCTAGGATTACCCCAAGTATTAGTAACAGGATTAATTAATTTTTGCAACCAATAGGTTTGACCTGCCGTTCCATTACTTACAAAGTTTAAGGGAATGTTGAAAGAACCGCAATTAGGTAGCAATGAAAAATTGGAAGTAGTAATGCTATAACCTTGTAAACTTACGGTAATGGTATTAGTGAAATTGCATTCGTCAGTTCCAGTAAAAGTGTAACTTCCTGCAGGTAGATTATTCATATAAAGGACACCATCCGAAGCAATATTGGAAGATACATTATAGGGTAAACTAAATCCAAATGAAGTAGGAGCAGCTACAATACTTATAGAAGTTAATTTTGAATTCAAGCTTTCAATTTTAACAGCACTAGTAGCCAAATCACAACCATTTCTTATGGTACTAGATAAACCTTGATCTACATAAGCAGGAACAACTGTAGAGATAGTTGGAATAATATCATTACACGTATTGGTCAATTCAAAACTATAATTTCCTAGAGGAACCGGATTTAGGGTAATAGCACCATTAGCATCAATCAAAGAAGTAATGTTGTGTGGTAAAGGAAACGGATAATCCGATGGTGCGACCGTTACTAAGCCACTTGTGATGATGTAGCCCGGTATAGCGATGTTTATGTTTCCTGTTGTGGTCAAACAACCATTATGAGCTCCTGTTGCTGTTGGAGTTGGAGGTCGGTCTATTATAGAAAAGGTGACATTTTGAATGGTACCACAAGCATCTGTAATGGAGGCATCATAATTTCCAATAGGTGTAGGTAATGAGGCATCTCCAAAAGAGACAGTATTTTGATTGTAAGGACCAGGATAGGCGTTGTTGAAAAGCGCAGGATTAAAACCCGCCGGAAAAGAATTAAAATTTATCGAATAGGGAGGAACAAAATTTGATAGGGTAAACGTAAAAAAGTTTTCATTACAATC
This sequence comes from Flavobacterium chungnamense, assembly GCF_039539165.1. Classification (NCBI taxonomy): domain Bacteria; kingdom Pseudomonadati; phylum Bacteroidota; class Flavobacteriia; order Flavobacteriales; family Flavobacteriaceae; genus Flavobacterium; species Flavobacterium chungnamense. Next base: position 51,298 of record NZ_BAABCS010000006.1, on the reverse strand, counting down.
GAGTGTAGTAATGGTGTTAGTTAAGTTTATTCCATTGTTTACAATAAAATTTGAGGAGTAACTAGCTCCACAAGCATCCACAATAGCAAGCGAATAGCTAAAATTCTGATTGATGTAATTGGTCATGGTTTGCACCAAACTTTGTGAGGTTGGATTTCCGGTATTCAGAGTACTGTTCAAAACAATAGGCGTGGCTCCAGAAGGTGGAAAAATGGTGTAAGTAATGTTTAACGGATAACCAATAACGGTTCCAGTAGCGGCGGTCAAAGTATTGGTAACCGAAACTAAATTACAATTAACCGGTAAGGTTTGAGCCGTTTGAGGTTGTCCAATGGTAATACCGGTAGTATTTTGAACCACCGTAAAAGTCGTTACAACACCTATTCCACAATTATCAAAAACTCTAATTTTATAGACGCCAACGGGTAAACCTGAAAAAGTATTAGAACTTTGTAGCGGAAAAAGCAAAGGACCATTAAAGATTTCATAAGAAACAGGAACTCCAGTAAGGGTATTAACCGAGATAGTACTTGTATTAGAACAAGCTTGATTTAAACTTTGAATTGAAAAAGTTAAGGGCACAACCGAGTTTACTATGGTTGCATCTTGTTGCTGTTCTGTGGTAGTTGCCCCATTTGTTTCTCTGGCAATTACCCTGTAGTCTCCTGCAACCAATCCGTTGAGTGTTGTAGCAGTTGTTGTTGCAAATGGTGTAGTGGTGTTAGGTAATTTATAGATGATGTACTGCATACTTCCTCCAGCAATAGTATTGGTTGCATTAAATTGCAAACTACCATTTCCAGCACAGGTTTCGTTAGTAGTTGTAACTGAAAGGTTGAATCCAAAACAATCAAGTTGATTCAGAAAAAAAACAAGATGAAGTAAGTATAGGTACCTTTTCATGTATAATTTATTAACAAATTTACTAAATGTGTTTCATAAAAACACGATTATTTGTAATGTTTTAACGATAAAAGTGTGTTTTTTATTACTTTATGTAAGTATTTAATTACATTTATTTTTTACTTATATGGGATTGAGTTTTTTTATCTACGATTGAAAAGCTTTTTTATTCGGGATTAACTTCGTTATTTCAGAATGGGTGCTGTAGTGGGAATATTTGTTTATTCTGGACTAACTTCGTTATTCCAAAATGGGTTTTGTAGTGGAAATGAAAAGCTTATTTTTTTATTCTGGACTAACTTCGTTATTCCTGAATGGGTTGCTTAGTGGGAGTGGGAAGATTTTTTTTTATTCTGGACTAACTTCGTTATTCCAGAATGGGTTGCTTAGTGGGAGTGGGAATATTTGTTTATTCTGGATTTTGCTTCGCAAGTTCCAGAATGAGCTCCGTAGTGGAAATGAAAAGCTTTTTTTCAATCTGCGATTGAAAAACTTTTTTTGTATCCCATTTTAATTCTTTGAGCAAGCTCAAAATTAAAAATGGGATACAAAAAAAGCCCTGACTATCGTCAGAGCTTTTCATTCTTAAGTGACCTCGACTGGATTCAAACCAGTAACCTTCTGAGCCGTAATCAGATGCGCTATTCAGTTGCGCCACGAGGCCTTTTTTGTGGGTGCAAATATAAGTATATTTGTGTAACTTGCAAACCAAATTTACTATAATATTAAAAAATATGCCTCTTAAAAAATACATCCGTGATATTCAGGATTTTCCAAAACCTGGAATTGGTTTCAAAGACATTACACCTTTACTAAGTAACCCAATTGCAAGACAAGAAACGCTAGATTTATTGCTTTCCACAGTAAAAGATAAGAAAATAGATAAAGTTATTGGAGTTGAAAGTAGAGGTTTCTTCTTCGGAATATTATTAGCAGAAGCATTAAATGCGGGATTTATTCCTGTACGAAAACCAAAGAAATTACCTTTTGAAACTATTTCAGCTACTTACGATTTAGAATATGGTACAGATACTTTAGAAATACACATAGACGCTATTGAAAAAGGAGATAGAGTACTTATTCATGATGATGTGCTTGCCACAGGAGGAACTGCAAAAGCCGTTTGCGAACTGGTAGAACGCTTAGGTGGAGAAATAGTGCAATGCAATTTTCTAATGGAATTGTCTTTTCTAAACGGAAGAGAAAAATTGGGAGACAATGAGATTTTTGCTGCTATGACTTATTAGTCAATGGCACGACAAGTCACATAATAACGGTAAGCAATAAGCGCCATTTGCCACTTTTTAGCTTTAGCCAAATCCAATCGCTGTTTGGTAAAACTTGGCAGTAAAAGTTTGTTTATTTTAGCTAAGACTTTGTACATCACTTTTTTTTGCAAAGATAGTTTTTTAGTTTTTATTTAGTTTGTAATATTAAAAAATGAGCCCGAAATAGTATCGAGCTCATTGGTATGAAATTTATTAAAACAGCTTTTATAAGCAGTTTTGCTCTTTTATTTTATCTACTAATGAATTAAAATGATTATCGTCTGCAGTATCTTTAAAACACATTATCTGATACATCTTTTCACCATCATTAATAACAATTACCTGCATGTAAATATTTTCAATTTTAATATGAAGTCTCAAATCAATTATACAAACATTAGTATTTTCGTATTTTTGATTAAGTAGGACTTTTGAATTGTTTTGCCAAGTTTTTATATAATCATTCGTCACCAATTCAGCTAATTTCAAAAGTGACTTGCCCTTTTTATTTTTTGGAATTTCAAAATATAACAACCCTGTTTCATTGAGTTCATTAGAACTTAAAGAAATTTCTTCCACATTACCAATTCCATTTATAGTTCTTTCACCTTTTTCAGTAGAAGAATTTTTAAAACAATCAATTAAATAACTATAATTTTTACTCTTCTGACCAAATGAAAAATTCGACGTAAGAAGAGTTGTTATTGTAAGAAAGGTTATAAAATATCTCATTTATTAGGTTTTGGTAAAAATTGATTATAATTTGAAAATAAAGTCTTCAAATTCAGAGATTCTTTGTTCTTATTTCCACTCAAATAAATGCTTGTAGCTGTTCCAGTTTGCGTAAATCAAGAAAACGTTTGCTAATAAAATTGCTGTTGCCATTGGTAAATCTGATTTGGTAACTACAGCATGAAGTAAAAAGATATTTACGGATATAGGTAAAAGTATTAACAAAAAGGCTCTCATAAATTTGCCACTAACAAGTGATATTCCGGCTAAAAGTTCGATAACTTTTACTAATGGAAACATGTATTTTGATGCCATAAAGCCTGCCATAACTGTTGCCATGTCTCCGGTTGGAGCAGGTTGATCTCCAAGTTTGAAGAAATAAGAAATGGAAGCAAACAACATTAGTCCTCCAAGGAGTACTCGAACAATAATAATTGCAATTCTCATAGTTTTAAAATGTATTGGTTAGTTTCTCAAAGAGAATAAATTTTATTTCAAATAGAAAAACCACTCCTAAGAGTGGTTCTGTAAGACTGTAATTCCAAATTTACCTTTTCAAATATTTTTTATAGCCTAGATATCCTAAGAAGGCCATAAGAGCGAAAGGCCAAAGCACAACAACAAAAGAAATAATGTTTTCTAAAATAAACCAACCAGTTTTTAAACTGTCCCAAATTTGAAGTCCAATATTAGGTCGATAGGCGTTGGTGCTTTTTTCATTGGCAACCATTTCTTGTTTGACGGTTTGATCTTGATAGATTTGCAGTGTTAGTGTGCTAAAGTTTACTTGGTCTTGCAAGGATAAGTTTTCTATTGTTTTAGCATCGTTTTGCTCTTTTTTGGTATCTAAATTCTCTTCGGCATCAATTACCTGATTTAATTTTTTACCTTTTTCATCAATAGCAGTTGCAATTCTCTTTTCGGTAGCAGTACTTCTTTTTTGAGCCATTTTATTAGACAACATTTGAAGCGTAACATCGTCGGCTTTAATGACGCGAAAGTTTAGAAAATCAATTTGCTTAGCAATACTTTTTACAACGGTATCCAATTGGGTGTTAGGAACTCTAATAGTAATATTGTTGTCAACAGTATATTTTGTGGTAACAAGCGTACTATCTGGACTTACTTTAGTTTTGTCTTCCTCATTTATATGACTTTGAAGGTTGGTGTAGGTTACAAATCCACCAAATTTCGTTGTAGCGTCTTCAATAATTGTAGTTGATTTGGCTACGTTTTTGACTTTGAATTTGATGTCGGCGGTTCTAACAAATTTTCGATTACTGTTCTTGGGCTCAACAGCAGCTGAAGAGGAAATTACACTTGTTGAATCTGCAGAAGCACTTTGTTGGTCGTAAGCTGCTTCGGTTGCGTTTTCATTTTCTGCTTGTTTGCAAGCAACGACACTGCTCATAAGTAACACTGCCCATAAGAATTTGGTGGTTTTGTTCATAGAAATTAAAATTAAAGTTATTATTTAGATAATTGTATTTAATTAGTAAGATTTAAGTAGTTTTATTATCAATAATAATTTAATTTTAAGTGAAGTAATTGTGCCTATTTTCAGCAGTCTAAAAATCGTGCCAAAAAAAATGAAATTATAATTTTAGCTCAAAATATTTTTTGTTGTAATTTTGAAGAAAGAAAAATTCCCTTTGAGAACAATCCAATGTAGCACTATTGAAAACCCTAAATTATTCAAGGAACAGCTTTTGTTGTGGTCCAATCAATTTAGAGAAGTGGTTTTTTTAGATTCTAATGAGTACCATCAACACTATTCCAATTATGATTGTGTTGTTGCCGTTGATGCTTTTACCTCAATAAAAACCGATTTTGATAAGTCATTCGAAGATTTACATCAATATCAAAGTCAATCCAACGATTGGTTGTTTGGTTATTTATCTTATGATTTAAAAAACGATATTGAAGATTTACAATCCAATAATTATGATGGTTTGCACTTTCCAGATTTGTTTTTCTTTCAACCCAAAAAGTTATTTTTATTGAAAGGAAATCAACTAGAGCTGCACTATTTGTATTTGTGTGATGATGAAATGACTTCGGATATTGAAGAAATAAACCAGTGTTCGGTTTTCAGTACCCAACATTCGGAAGTTACAATTCAACAGCGTATCTCTAAAGAAGATTATCTTTCTAAAGTGGGCAAAATGTTGCATCATATTCATCGTGGCGATATTTATGAAGCCAATTTTTGTATGGAATTTTATGCTGAAAATGCGATAATAAATCCTCTAGCTATTTATCAAAAGTTGAATGCCATTTCGGAGCCACCATTTGCAGTCTATTTCAAAAATAACTCCGATTATTTAATGTGTGCTTCTCCAGAGCGCTATTTGAAAAGAGAAGGTAATAAAGTGATTTCACAACCCATAAAAGGAACTGCAAGACGAAGTTTTGATTTAGAACAAGATGCGCTTCTAAAGAACGAGCTTTCGGAAAATGAGAAAGAACGTTCAGAAAATATCATGATTGTTGATTTAGTTCGTAATGATTTGTCTAAAACAGCCACTAAAGGTTCGGTTCAAGTAGAAGAGTTGTGCGGTATTTATACTTTTAAACAAGTACATCAAATGATTTCAACTATTGTTTCAGAGGTTGAAGGCACTACATCCTCAACAGCGTTGTTGCAAACTACTTTTCCAATGGGCAGTATGACTGGAGCACCAAAGATTTCGGCCATGAACATCATTGAAGATTTAGAGGAAACCAAACGAGGTTTGTACAGTGGTGCAGTTGGCTATTTTACTCCTAATGGTGCCTTTGATTTTAATGTGGTCATAAGAAGTATTTTGTACAATGAAAAATTGCACTATGTTTCATTTTCTGTAGGAAGCGCTATAACTTCAAAGTCTATTCCAGAGCAGGAATATGAAGAATGTTTGTTAAAAGCCAAAGCAATGTTAGATACATTACAAAATAATTAATTTTTTATGTTTAACTTAGCGCAATCTTACAATTTAAAAAAGGTATTATGAAGAATTTCAAGAAACTAATAGTGTTGGCGGTATTACTGTTTACTACTTCATTTTTTGCTCAAACCTCTCCTAAATATTATGTGGTTTTGGTTAAAGCAAAATGGTGTTCTACTTGTATTAAAAACGAAGATAGAGTAGTTAATGAACTGCTATCAAAAGTGGACAATACTAGTATGACAGTTTTAACAAACGATATAACAAATAAAGAAACCAAAGCCGCTTCTGCAGAAATTTTGAAAGCGAATGGATTGGAATATGTAAAGTTACGTTCTTCAGGAATTCTATTTTTTGTTGATGCTAGAACTAAAAAAATCGTAGAATCAATTCCGATTTCAAAAACTACCGAAGAACTTACCAAAACACTTGAAAGAGTTGCTTCTTTATAGATGAAGTTGCATAAACTTTTTTCAATAACAATAAAAGTTTGATGAGTTCTTTTCGTCAAACTTTTATTATTACTACTTTAGCGTTTTGATACTATAAATGCTATACCAATTTCAAAATCATTTGCAAAATAACTTTCCTTTTTTAAAGGAAAAGAAGCTCCTTTTGGCTACAAGTGGCGGAATTGATAGTATGGTTTTGGTGCATTTACTACATCAATTAAAGTATGATTTTGCTGTTGCTCATTGCAATTTTCAGCTTCGAGGAGAGGAAAGTGATGGTGATGAAGCTTTTGTGACTTCTTTTTGTAAAGAAAGGCAAATAGAAGTTTTTGTTCAAAAATTTGATACTGCAAAGTTTGCTGAAGATTATAAACTTTCCATTCAGTTGGCAGCTAGAAAGCTGCGTTATGGATGGTTTTATGAACTAATAGATAAAGAGCATTTCGATTATATTTTAACAGCTCATCACTTGGATGACAGCTTAGAAACCTTTTTAATCAATTTAAGCAGAGGAACAGGTTTGGATGGATTGACAGGAATTCCCAATCAAAATGAGCGAATCATTCGTCCGTTATTGTCTTTCTCTCGATTAGATATCGAACATTATGCTAAAGCAAATGCGGTTCAATGGCGAGAAGATTCCAGTAATGCTTCCGATAAATATTTGCGTAATAAGTTGCGTCATGATGTGGTTCCGGTTTTAAAAGAATTGCATCCTAATTTGCTGGCTTCTTTTGAAAACACTCTAGAACATTTGAAACAAGCACAATCGTTGGTGGAAGATGCTTCTAAATTGGTTTATAAAATTGTAGTTAAAGAAGAGAAGCATCTTTTAAAATTTCAATTAAAAGAGTTGTTGAAATTGCCCAATTATAAAGCCTATTTATTTCAATGGCTTAAAAATTATGGATTTACAGCTTGGGATGATATTTATAATTTGGTTGAGGCACAATCAGGCAAACAGATTTATTCAGAACACTATTGTTTATTGAAGGATAGAGATTGTTTGATTTTATCTTTGAAAGAAGAAGCCACTGCAACCGATATTTATTTGATAGATAAAAATGTAAGCCAAGTTAATATTCCCTTAAAATTTGAGTTTTGTAACGTAGGTGACATTTCTGAATCAAATTCAAATAGTATCTTTGTCGATGAAGAAAAATTGTTGTTTCCGTTGGTCTTGAGAAGATGGCAAGAAGGCGATTTTTTCTATCCTGCAGGAATGCTTGGTAAAAAGAAAGTTAGCAAGTATTTTAAGGACGAGAAATTATCGTTGATTGAAAAATCAAATCAATGGTTGTTATGTTCTGATAATCAAATTATTTGGATTGTTGGAATGCGACAAGATGAACGATTTAAAGCAACTTCAAATACTATTAAAATTTTAAAAATAACCATTCAATAAATGAAGAATTTCTTTTACACATTGATTGCTTTTTTGGTTTTAACCAATATAAATGCGCAAATAAAAAAACCAGTAACTTGGGCATCTAAAGTAGAAAAAGTATCCGATACTGAGTTTAATTTGGTCATGAATGCTACTATTGAAGAAGGTTGGCATGTCTATTCTCAATTTACTCCAGAAAATGGACCTTTGCCAATTGTTTTAGAATTTAAAAACCAAAAAGGAAATTATGAATTGGTAGGTAAGGCAAAAGAAAGTCCCTACAAAAAACAATTCAATGCCGATTTTGAAGTAGATGAATACTATTTTGAAAAGAAGTTTACACTAATTCAAAAAGTGAAAATCACCAATCCTAAAGTTGGTAAAATACTTCTAAACGTTGATTTTCAGGTTTGTAAAGACGGTTGTATTAACGATAATAAAGATTTTAGTTTTGCTATTCCAGTAATAGAAACAGTCGCTGTAGTTGCTCCAGCTGCTGACACAGCCAAAGTAGCACCAGCAACAACTGTTGACACTACTAAAACGGAAGTTAAAGCTGCCACAGAAACAGTAGCAAAAGTTGCTCCTAAAAAAGAAGAGAAAAAAGGACTTTGGACTATATTTTTTCTAGCATTTCTAGGAGGATTTGCTGCATTATTAACTCCTTGCGTTTTCCCAATGATTCCTATGACGGTTAGTTTTTTTACTAAGCAAAGTAAAACTCCGGCACAAGGCAAACGAAATGCTATTATTTATGGTATTTCAATTATAGCAATTTATGTTGTTTTAGGTTTAGCTGTTACAGGTATTTTTGGAGCGGATGCTTTGAATGCGCTTTCAACCAATGTTTGGTTTAATATCATTTTCTTTTTGCTATTAGTTGTATTTGCTACTTCATTTTTGGGTGCATTCGAAATTATGTTACCTAATTCATGGGCCAATAAAGTAGATAGACAAGCAGACAGAGGAGGAATTGTTGGTATTTTATTTATGGCATTAGCTTTGGCTATAGTTTCGTTCTCTTGTACAGGACCAATTGTAGGAACTCTTTTGGTGGAATCTGCTTCTAAAGGAGGTATAGCACCAATTATAGGTATGTTAGGTTTTTCATCAGCTTTAGCTTTACCTTTTATGCTTTTTGCTATGTTTCCGGGTTGGATGCACTCGCTACCAAAATCTGGAGGATGGTTGAATACGGTAAAAGTATCTTTAGGATTTTTAGAATTAGCTTTGGCATTCAAATTTTTATCAAATGCTGATTTAGTATTGCAATTGCATTATTTTGAAAGAGAAACTTTCTTAGCAATTTGGATTGCAATTTTTGGGGCTTGGTCTTTCTATTTGTTTGGAAAAATTACTTTACCTCACGATTCTCCAATTACTCATATTTCTGTAGGACGATTAGGATTGGCTTTAACAGTCTTAGCTTTTACCATATACATGATTCCTGGACTTTGGGGTGCACCATTAAAATTAATCAGTGCTTTTCCACCACCAGAAACCTATAGTGAAAGTCCGAATGGAGTAGGAGGTTCTTCTAATGGTACAGGAGAAAAATTACCAGAAGGAGCTGAACTTGGACCACATGGCATAGTTGTTTTTACAGATTATGAAGAAGGAATGGCTTATGCTAATAAAGTAAAGAAACCAGCATTATTAGATTTCACAGGACATGCTTGTGTGAATTGTAGAAAAATGGAAAACAATGTTTGGTCGGAAGAAGAAGTTTTGAAAATATTAAAGAACGATGTTGTTGTAATTTCATTGTTTGCCGATGATAAACGTCCGTTGCCAAATGAAGAGCAGTTTGTCTCTAAATCTACAGGAGCAGAAATTGAAACGATTGGAGATAAATGGACCGATTTTATGATTACTAAATACAACACTAATACGCAACCATTATACGTATTGGTTGACAATAAAGGTAATAATTTGAATAAGGTAACACCAACCACAAGTTATGATCCTGATGTTGCATTGTATGAGAATTGGTTGAAACAAGGAATTGTAAATTTTAAAAAATAATAAAAAATCCCATCTTAATTTAGATGGGATTTTTTTTAATCGGTTGCTTCTAAGGTAAAAATGTCTTCTACAGGTTTATCAAAAAAGCGTGCTAGTTTAAGAGCTAAAACTGTTGAGGGAACATACTTTCCTTTTTCCATTGCGTTTATCGTTTGACGACTGACCTCAATTTGCCTGGCTAAATCTTCTTGCGAAATATTCTTAATAGCGCGCAAGACTTTCAAATTATTCGTCATCGTTAGTAGCTTTATTTAATTGATAAATTTTATAATGGAATCTTATGATGAAGAAAAGTAGCAAAGTAAACATATTATGAAATAATACATTTAAGTAGGGCATACCAAAGATAAATGCGGTAAAGAATAGTATTAAACCATAATTTAAATAGGTTGCCCAAACAAGACTTTCATATCTTATTTTTGAGATGTATTCATCTTCGTTTTTTAGTTTAGAAAAGCCAACAAATATTCCTCCAACAATCATCCCAAATGTTAGAAGTTCATCCAAGATACTATTTTCAATCAAACTAAAGAAGCCAGGTTTTTGACCAATTGTTTCTTGATAAATAGCAAACGTTGTTACATTTAAGTAGGAATCAATATTAGTTCCTAAAGAGGAAAATAGTATTGTTAATGTTATTGATGGCACAAACAACAACCATCCAATTTTTTTAAATGAGTTTGGAAATAAAAAGTGTGTTTTCATAATTTTTGATTTAAAAGTTGAAACAAATGTAAAGTATGTTTTACATATAGACAACTTTATTTTACAAAAAGAATGAAATATTTTACTTTTTAGTTTTGATTATATTTTGATTTGTATATTTTATTTAGGTTACTTTGATGGTTTTCTAAGTTAATGAGTCTACCTTGGATAAAAGTTTCCTTTAATTTATTGGTTCTCATATCTAATGCATCACCTTCTGAGATGAATAGAGTTGCGTCTTTGCCTTCTTCTAAGGTTCCACAAAAAGAGTCTATTCCTAAAATTTTGGCTGTATTAGAAGTTATTAGTTGTAAGGCTATTTCTTTATCAAGTCCATATGCAGCGCAAGTACCAGCAAGAAAAGGTAGGTTACGAGTATTCATTCGCTCCATATTTCCACTATTTTCAAGTCCAACAAGAATTCCTTTTTCGGTAAGAATTTTAGCCATTTTGAAAGGAAGGTCATAATCTTGATCATCATTTACTGGCATTTCATGTATACGTTTCAGAAGAACAGGAATATTGTTTTTTAGTAACAACTCTGTTGTTTTGTAGGCTTCATATCCTCCTACAATAACCAGTTTATTGATTCCGTTTTCTTTGAATACATTTACAGCATCAATAATTTGTTTTTCGTCATTAGCATGAATAAAAAGTGTTTGTGATCCGTCAAGTAGTCCTTTCATAGCTTCTAGTACTAGGTTTCTTTCTTTCGGAGTACTGCTTGAATAGCTCTTCGCAGTATTGATAAAATTTACAATTTCTTCAATTTGTTTGATGTAGTCTTTATTCACTTCAATAACACCATTTTCTGCTCCACGACCCGTTCTGAAAGTGTTAGGAAAATTCAAATGAATACCATCATTTTCTTTAAGAACCGCATCTTTCCATGTCCAAGCGTCTAATTGAACGATAGAAGATGATCCAGAAATTCTTCCACCTCTTGGAGTGATTTGCGCTGTAAGAATACCATTAGGAACCACAGTTTCGGTTACTTTTGATTCAGCATTATAAGCCATTAAACTTTTTACATTTGGATTAAAGTTTCCAATTTCATCTTCATCATCAGAGGCTTTTACGGCATCAATTTCAACCAATCCTAATGTTGAATTTGGAGCAATAAATCCAGGGTAAATGTGTTTGCCTGCAGCATCAATTTTTAAATCATAAGCAGTCATATCAATTCTGACAAGAGTTGCATCGGCGACCAATTGCAATTTACCATCTTTAAAACCGATGACGCTATTTTCTATAACTTTTCCGTTACCTAGATGCGCTGTTCCGTTCATAATTAAAACGGATTTGCTTTGTTTCTCAGCTATCTTTTTTTGAGCGATTAAGTTTGTTGTTAAACTTAAAATCACAATAATTAAATATAAATTTTTCATTTTAGTTTTCTTCTAAAGTGTCACAATGATATTCTTTCTTTTCTTTTTTTGTAGGCTCTTGCGTAAGCATACCTTTGTTTTTTTCTTCAAGCAATTGACTAATCAATTCATTTTTTTCTTTTGTAATTGCGTCTCTTTGTATGGTGTCTTTTTCAATATCGAAATAAACTACACCTTCAATTATTGTTTTCTCTGCTTTTGCGTAAATAGATAACGGATTTTCATTCCACACCACTAAATCGGCATCTTTACCAACTTTTATGCTTCCTACTTTATCATCTATATGCAATAATTTTGCAGGATTTAGTGTTACAAATTTCCATGCTTCTTCTTCAGAAACATTGCCGTATTTTACTGCTTTGGCTGCTTCTTGATTTAAACGTCTAGACATTTCAGCATCATCAGAATTGTAGGCAACTACTACACCAGCATTATGCATTATCGGACCATTGTAGGGAATGGCATCATTAACTTCAAATTTATATGCCCACCAATCGGAGAACGTAGAGGCGCCAACCCCATGTTCTTTCATTTTATCGGCTACTTTATATCCTTCCAAAATATGAGTGAAGGTATTCATTTTGAAATTGAATTTTTCAGCCACATTCATCATCATTAATATTTCAGATTGCACATAGGAGTGGCAAGTAATGAATCGTTCTTTGTTGATGATTTCTGCAAGGGTTTGCAATTCTAAATCTTTTCTTGGAGCTTTAGTATTTTTTGAATTGGCACGGTAGCTTTTCCAAGCATCATCATATTCTTTGGCGCGTTGAAAATAATCGGTAAAAACTTGTTCAACACCCATTCTAGTTTGAGGATAACGTGTTGGATTTTCGATTCCCCAATTGGCTTGTTTTACATTTTCACCTAAGGCAAATTTGATAAATTTTGGTTGGTTTTTGTAGAGCATTTCGTTTGGTGCTAATCCCCATTTCCATTTAACAATGGCCGAACGACCACCTATTGGATTAGCAGAACCATGAAGTAATTGTGATGTTGTAACGCCACCAGCAAGTTCTCTGTAAATATTAACATCTTCAGAATTAACTACATCTTCTATAGTTACCTCTGCAGTTGAATTGTGTCCAGATTCATTTACACCTCTTGAAATTGCAATATGGGAATGTTCGTCAATTATTCCTGAAGTAATGTGTTTGCCTTTGGCATCAATTATTGTAGCACTTGCATCCGAAATGTTTTTTCCGATGGTTACAATTTTTCCATTTTTCACTAATACATCGGTTTCTTGAAGTATACCTTCTTTTTCATTGGTCCAAACCGTTGCATTTTTAAATAATAAATTTTGTGATACTAATTTTTGCGAATTTCCAAAAGGTAAATTAGGATAGGTTACCGGAAAGACTTTGAAAGGTTTTTCAACTTCTTTTACTTCCTCTTTATTTACAAAAGGAGCTGTTTTTATCGCGCTCCACGATACTTCTTTACCATCATTTAAAATAGCTTTACCAGATATATTTGAAGTATTCTCAACATATCCAGTTAATCTATTTATTGATGGATTGATTGTATCTTTTGATTTTAGAATAAGTGTAATCCAATTGTTTGAAAAAGAAAATTTAGAACTTACTGTTTTATCTTCTTTTGTTTTAATGTTTACTTTCGGACTAGCAATTTTTCCTTCAATTTTCATTTTGTAGGTATCATTGTCTAGAGTTAAATCGTAATCGCCACGAATATCTTTTATAGTTCCATCGTTTACTACATATTTTGTTCCTTGTACCCAGTTTTCAAAAAGTAGGGTTTCTTCACTAAATATTTCTCCAGAAGTGATAAGAAAATTGGCATAGCTTCCTACTTTTAGACTTCCAATTTCGTTGCTTTTATCAAGCATTTGTGCAGGAATAGTTGTTAATGATTCTAGGGCTTTAGTCTTATCAAATCCTAACTTAATTGCTCGTAGTAGATTGGTTCTAAAATCGTCTAATTTTTTAAGTTTATCAGTTGTTAGCGCAAAAGTAATACCGTTATCTGATAATACTTTCGGATTAGTAGGAGCTTGATTCCAATAGCGTAAATCAGTTAATTCCATTTGATTGGCTTGGAAAATATTGGAAACATCGTAAGCTTCAGGAAAATTTATTGGGATGATGAATCTGGCATTGGTTTTCTTGATTTCGTCAATGCGTTCAAATTCGTTTCCAAAACCTTTAAGTAGGTAATTGATGTTAAATTCGTTTCCAATTTTTGATGCTCTTAAGCTATTTAGTTTATCTTCGGATGCGAATATTTGTATTAATTTTTCATTTTTAGCTAAAGCTTCAAGAGACAAATCGGTTGTTTCTGAATTTCCTTTTTTATACCAGTCTAAATCATAATACATTTGTCTAAGAAGTGCCATCATTCCCATTAAAGAATTTGGATACGATTGTGCCGAACCAGAACTTCTAGTAAATCCAAAATGATTTGAAATGGAATTACTTATAATTTTGGAACTGTTTGGAGCATTATTAAGTGCTATTAAACTTCCAGTACCTCGAGCAATACCATCTTGATTATGAGTTCCTACGACACCAAAGCCAATTTTTAAGAAATCCTCTGCTTTTTTTTCATCATACTTAAATAACTCAAAAGCATTTATTTCTGGACGAATGTGTTCGTTCCAATAATATCCTTTTCTTTTAGTATCGTATAATTGACCACCTTCGAAACTGCTTATTGACTTAGGTTTTTCTACTCCAAAGTTGGTGTAAATATCAATAAATGATGGATAAATTGATTTTCCGTCAATGTTAATAACCTGACAATTTTTAGGAATTGAAACGGTTGTTCCAACGGCAATAATTTTTCCATCTAAAATTAACAATGTCCCTTTTTCAATAACTTGAGTTGGTGTAACGTAAATCTTTGCATTGGTAAAAGCAGTATAATTAGTGCTTTTATTTTTTACATTTTCATTGATTGGAAAATAATCTTGTGCGGAAATTGTGCTAGTAATTAAACTAAGTACAATTAGAAATAGAATTTTCTTCATAGTGGTTAGTAGTATATTCGTTAAAAGTAAAAAAACGTTTTAGTAATACTAAACTTTTGTTTATTTTTTTTTGAGTTTTAACTTTTTTAGAATGAGATGGAGAACTGATGATGGAAAAAAAAGTCAAAAGTTTTTGTTGAATAATTTTTTTTTAGATATTTGTAACTTAATTATATACGCCATGTTAGTAAAAGTCTATGGAAGCGCCGTTTTTGGCGTTCAAGCCACAACAATCACTGTTGAAGTAAATATTGATAAAGGAGTTGGATACCATCTTGTAGGTTTGCCCGACAACGCCATTAAAGAAAGTAGTTATCGAATTGCTGCTGCACTCAAAAATAATGGTTATCAATTACCAGTAAAAAAAATCACAATAAATTTAGCGCCAGCTGATTTGCGTAAAGAAGGATCTGCTTATGATTTGACATTAGCAGTTGGAATTCTTGTAGCTTCTGGTCAAATAAAAGCTGATGACGTAGATAAATATGTCATTATGGGAGAATTGTCATTAGATGGAGGTTTGCAACCCATAAAAGGTGCTTTGTCCATTGCTATTCAGGCTAGGGAAGAAGGTTTTAAAGGTTTTTTTCTTCCAAAGCAAAATGCCAAAGAGGCTGCAGTTGTTGATGGATTAGAAGTTTATGGCATTGAAAACGTAACCGAGATAATCAATTTTTTTGAAGGAAAAGGAACCTTAGAACCAACAATCATCAACACAAGAGAGGAATTCTACAAGGAATTAGATTTTCCAGAGTTTGATTTTTCAGATGTCAAAGGTCAAGAGTCTATAAAGAGATGTATGGAAATTGCCGCAGCTGGCGGACATAATATTATTTTAATTGGTCCACCAGGTTCAGGCAAAACGATGCTAGCCAAGCGATTGCCAAGTATTTTACCACCAATGACTTTGAAAGAAGCCTTGGAGACTACAAAAATACATTCTGTTGCCGGAAAAATTAAAGATGCTGGATTGATGAGTCAACGGCCTTTTCGAGCGCCACATCATACTGCTTCAAGTGTTTCTCTTGTTGGAGGAGGAAGTTATCCGCAACCTGGAGAAATTTCTTTATCTCACAATGGTGTTTTGTTTTTAGATGAATTACCAGAATTTAAAAGAGAAGTTTTAGAAGTAATGCGTCAACCTTTGGAAGATAGGGAAGTGACTATTTCGAGAGCTAAATTCACAATTACTTATCCATCATCGTTTATGTTGGTGGCAAGTATGAATCCGAGTCCGGGCGGTTATTTTAATGATCCAGATGCGCCACAAAGTTCATCGCCACACGAAATGCAACGGTACATGAGTAAAATCTCAGGACCACTTTTAGATAGAATTGACATTCATATAGAAGTAACTCCAGTTCCGTTTGATAAATTGACCGAAACAAGAAAATCTGAAAGTAGTATCGAAATTAGAAAGAGAGTAACAGCAGCAAGAGAAATTCAAAGTAAACGATTTGAGACATTTGATAACATTCATTATAATGCACAAATGAATTCGAAACAAATTAGAGAATATTGTGCCTTAGATGAAGCATCGTTACAATTACTAAAAACAGCTATGGAGCGATTGAATCTTTCTGCAAGAGCCTTTGATAGAATTTTGAAAGTAGCTAGAACCATAGCTGATTTAGAAAATTCAGAAATTGTGGTTTCCAATCATATTGCAGAAGCTATTCAATACAGAAGTTTGGACAGAGATGGATGGCTTGGATGATTTTGAAAAAATCATCCTGAATTGCCTTTAGCTTCAGATAGAGGAAAAAATAAAAAATAAAAAAAATATAAAAGCCAAAAAAAGTAAATCTATGCCTTATCTAAAAATATATATCCATTTTGTTTGGAGTACAAAAAACAGATTTCCTTATTTAAATACAATTGAGTCAAGACAACTAGTTTGGAAACATATTAAGGAAAATGCTATAAAAAAAGATATTCATATTGATTTTATTAATGGATATGAAGATCATTGCCATTGTTTAATATCATTGAAAATAAATCAGAGTGTCGATAAAATAATGCAATTAATTAAAGGAGAATCTTCTTATTGGATTAATAAAAACAACCATCTTTTTCCTAATTTATCAGGAAAAAAATTCGAATGGCAAGATGAATATTTTGCTTTATCTGTCTCAGAATCTATTTTACCTCGTGTAAGAAACTATATTAAAAATCAAGAAAGTCATCATAAGAAAAGAACTTTTAAATCTGAATATGATGAGATTATTGATAAATATAAAATAGTTAAAGAAAATTAATTTTGGCTAAAGCCTTTATCATAAAATTAATCAATAGCCAACACCTTAAGGTGTTGGCTATTGAAATTTATAATACCTAGCGCCAACTAAAACAGGATTTTCTTTTTCGATATAATCTAAAACAAATTCATTTTTAGGTTGTAAAACGGATTGTTTTCTTTCTTTTTTGTGAAGTGAGATATAGGTTCCAAAATCGATTTCTGTGGAATTGTTTAGGGTTTCAAATAATTGTGCTTTTTCAATAACTGATTGCCAATGTTCTTGAACTTCGGCTTCAAAAACTTTAGATTTTGATCCACTTCCGTAGGCAATGAATCCAAATTTTTTGTTTGTAAGATTAGTGTTTTGTTGCAAATGGTAACATAATGTAGATAACATTCCGAGGAAAATAGAACCAGTGTACATATTTCCTACTTGACCCGATGCGATTTCTGAGGGAAAAATTGTTTGGTTTACAAATTCTAAATATTCAGGAGTTTTTGAAATGGATTTTATATCTTCAGTTAGATTATTTTCTTTGGCAAAAATTTCTACAAATGTTCTTCGAGCTTGAAAGCAATAGGGAAGGTGCATTAAAATGTTTTCCCAACTTTCGTATAACTTACCTTTTTGGTTGGTGATTTCTTTGTATTTGAAATAGGCATCTGAAGTTCTGTTGATATAACATTGATTAGAATATTGTCCGTCAAAAACTGGTTGTTCTTTGTAGAAAGCAATTTCATTTTCAAGAATTCCAAACCATTCAGGATTATCTGTTGTGTTTAGTATTTCTTCCTTAGTGACATAGCGTCTTGGTTTGAAGAAGTCAAAAACACCTTGTGCAGAAACGCCAACTTCTTGAGAGAATGCTAAAACTCTTGGATTAGCAGTAACTAACATTGCAATTGCTCCAGCACCTTGAGTATATTCACCAGTGGAATTCAAATCGTATTTGGCATTGTCGGTTGAAACAACTATGGCTTTTTTAGTTGGATTTAATCTTATGAAGTCAAGATTTACTTGTAAAGCATCTACAGCTCCAATACAAGCGAAAGTCATATCTAAAGTATCACAATAATTGAAGCTTCCTTCGCCTAATTGTTGTTCTAATAATGAAGTTATATAAGTTGCTATAGGTTTTGAAGAATCGACAGCGCTTTCTGTTCCAACATAAATTCGAGCAATATCTTTTGGGTTTAGGTTTTCTTGTTGGATAAGTTTGTAAACAGCATTGGCAGCAAAAGTTACGACATCTTGGTGTACATCTGGAAAACTCATTTTGTGTAAGCCTAAACCTTTTACAAGTTTTTCGGGTTCAATGTTTCTGTTTTCTGCAAGAACTTTTATTGGTAAATGTATTTTTGGTATCTCAAATGCAATGCTGTCAATTCCGACTTTCATGATAGTAAATTTTAGACAAAATTACTATTTGAATGGAAATTAATACTTGAACGATGTCTAAATTTTATTGTAGTGATGTAGATTTGTGAATGTGATAATTTTTAGTTTATTTTTTTATATTTTTAAAAATTATTGGTTTCATTTATTTCAAATAGTTATCAAAAGCAGATTTTAATAAAAACATTTTTGCATAAAAAAAAGAGCAATCTTGAAATGGCTCTTTTTTTATAAATATCAATTTTATCTTAAATTATAACCATACTTAGCAAAAGTGTCTCATTCTCTAAAAAAAAACAGTAACGGAATTGTTTTAAAATCAATAAAAGGTTGAAGAAAACTAAGGGAATTTTCTGTACAACAATTTTGAAAAGAATTGAATAGCGTAGTGTTTATAATCATTCAATTATAAATTTCTTAGCAAGATATAAAAAATAAATTAATCTTTTAAATTGTTTATAACCAATTCAATAATTTTTTAAGAGTTTTTAATTTTCCTTTGTATGGAGCATATCGCATAGGTAAATCAAGCCATGTAGATTTATTTACAATTGATTTTTTATGAGAAAAAGTTTCAAAACTTAATCGTCCATGATAGGCACCAATTCCACTATAACCGACACCTCCAAAGGGTAAGCGTTTGTTAGAAAAATGTACTACAGTATCATTGATGCATCCACCACCAAAAGAATATTTTTTCACTATACTTTTTGCCCATTTTGTATTATTTGAAAAAACATAAAATGACAGCGGTTTTTCGTATTTAGAAATTATCTTTTCTATTTCAGACTCCTCTTTGTAGCTTATTATTGGTAAAACAGGGCCAAATATCTCGTCTTGCATAACTAAACTATCAAGTTTTGATTCATCTATCAAAGTAGGAGCAATATAGTTGTCAGATTCATTGATTTTTCCACCATACAAAATGGTTTCATTTTCTAAAAATGATACTAATCTTTTCCAATTTTTAGTGTTTACAATTCTTGCAAAATCTTTTGATTCTTCTGGATTCTCTCCATATGCAAGAATGATTTCTGTTTTTAAAGCATCGATTAATTTTGACTTAATTTTAGAATTTACTAATATGTAATCAGGTGCAATGCAAGTTTGTCCAGCGTTGATGAATTTTCCCCAAATAATTCGTTTTGCTGTGAGTTTTATATTGCAATTTTCATCTACAATGCATGGATTTTTTCCACCTAGTTCTAAAGTTACAGGAGTTAAAAACTCTGCTGCGGCTTTGGCTACAATTTTGCCAACGGCTACACTTCCGGTAAAGAAAATATAATCCCAACGTTGTGATAGAAGTTTTTCGGAAACCTCTATTCCACCTTCAATTACTTCAACATGTTCTTTATCAAAAACTTCTGAAACTATTTTATAAATTATTGCAGATGTATTTGGGGTTAATTCTGATGGCTTAACGACAACTTGATTTCCTGCAGCAACGGCAGCAATTAAAGGACAAAGTGCCAGTTGATAAGGATAATTCCATGGAGCAATAATTAAGACTTTTCCATAAGGTTCCTGCAAAATATAATCTGATGAAGGAAAATTTAATAAAGAAGGCAAAATCCATTTGGGTTTTGCCCATTTATCTATGTTTTTTATTGTGTCTTTTAAATCAGAAATTACATAACTTGTTTCAGTTACAACTGCTTCAAATTCAGGTTTTTTGAAGTCGTTGTAAAGCGAAGAAACAATTTCATTTTCATGCTTAATAATCACATTAAGAAGCTGTTTTAGTTTCTCTTTTCGGTAACTGATGCTTGTTTTATATTTCATGATATTATAAAAACGCTAATCTAAAGCCGCCATAGATATCAGCTTGTTTACTATCATTAATTACTGCGGTGATTATAGAACCAGAGCCTAAATAAAATCCTCCAACTCTAAAACCAATTCCGCCGTTAAATCCAGATATTTCGTTACTTGTCCAAGGCGAGTATACTTCAAAGAAACCTAGGTTTACTCTTGGAGTTAGTGTAAAACTATTTTGAGCAGTAATTTGATCGTTACTATTATCATCATTCACTTTTTGCTGAATATAACCAGAAACAAAGATTCTCGAGATTATTTTTACATCTACATAAGCTGAGAAAAGCGTTGGAAGTTTTACTTTAAAGTCTTTCTTTTCGGGTTGTTTTGTTAAATAACCTTGACTGATTAATATAGTTTCAATCTGTTGAAGATTATCGATGTTTTCAAATTGATTTAGATTTAATCCTTGTGGATTTGCAATGGTAGGTTGTATGTTTAAAGTGTAATTGGTTTTGTAATTATTATCATCACTAAAGGTCATTGCCCCCATATTTCTTAGTGCTAAACCAGCATTGAATTTGTATTTGTTATGATTTTTCTTTGGATTGGTTTCTGGCTCATCTTTCCATTGAAAGTTAATTCCGATATCACCAGAAAAACCATTTAATCCTCCAAAAACCGATTTTGAATAATCCTCAAAATTTGAAAAACTATTGGCTAATGAACCAGAGTAAGCAATGTTTAAATTGGCAGTAGTATTGTTTAAATATACTTGGGAGCCAACATTATTGATTGTTCCATTAAATTTATCTAATCCCAAATTAGAATAAGATCCTGGGAATAACAATTTGAAAGTTGCCCCAACATTAACTTTATATTTTTCTTTATCTAAAAGATTTTTAGACAAAGTAAAACCAACTTCACCCCAAGTTGTTCCGGTAAGTCTTTGGTTGTAATTATTATTAATTGAACTAGAACCTAAAACACTATTTAAACCTGAATTAACCAATGCATCTCCAAGTTTTGTATCAACATCTACAGCATCAAGTTTTCCGTTTATTTTAGAAGTAATTGCCAAAGCCCAACTTTTGTGTTTTATAGCAAATCCTAATCCATAGACTTCAGCGTCTATTCTAAGATTAACAGGTTCATTTCCATTAAATAGCAATTTTTCAATATCTTTATCAGATGTTAAATCACTAAATCCAATCTTGTTGTTTGCTACATTGAAACTAACCCCGACTACATTAATTTCAAATTTATTAGACATATTTGCTAATTCGGCAGGATTTATTGAAGTTGTCAAAATTCCAACTCTACTAGAATTGGTTAAACCCGCAAAATGGTCTTGTGATAGTGCTGTTACCGACATTAAAAATGAGGATAATAAGATTAATTTTTTCATAGATTAATATTGTAAATTTGGGTTAACAACAATTAAAACGCATAAAAGCCTATGCGATTGTGGAGTAAAGTTAATCTTTTTAAATCGAATTCCAAATGGCATCCGATGGAGTAGGAGCAATTATTTCAATTTGTTCTTTTGAAACCGGATGAGTAAAAGCTAATTTTCGTGCATGAAGATGAATACCACCATCAGGATTACTGCGGTCAAAACCATATTTTAAGTCACCTTTTATCGGACAACCAATAGCTTGTAATTGTGCACGAATTTGATGATGTCTTCCGGTATGAAGATTGATTTCTAATGCAAAATAGTTATTTAATTCTTTGATGATTTTATAATCTAAAGATGCTTTTTTGCTTTCAGGAACTTCTTTTAAATGCGCTTTGGAAGTATTGTTTTTTTCATTTCTTTTCAGAAAATGAATAAGATTATCTTCGGTTTTTGGTGGTTTGTTTTTTACAACAGCCCAATAAGTTTTGTTAGTTTCACGTTCACTAAACATCTTGTTCAAACGTTCAAGTGCTTTACTTGTTTTAGAAAATACCACAATTCCAGTTGTAGGTCTATCCAATCGATGAACAACACCTAGAAAAACTTCTCCTGGTTTATTGTATTTCTCTTTGATAAATTCTTTTACAATTTCAGAAAGCGGTTTATCTCCAGTTTTATCACCTTGCACAATATCTCCAACACGTTTATTGATCACAATAATATGATTGTCTTCGTGAAGAATTTGAAGGTTATTTTTATTTGAAACGATTTTCTCTGCCAAAATTACTATTTACTAATTACTATTCACTAATTACTAGTATTGTTCATTAGCATTAGGAAAATCTTGACTTTTTACATCAGCTACATAATTTCCAATAGCTTTCGTCATTTGATCGTATAAATCTAAATAACGGCGTAAGAATCTTGGACTGAATTCATTATTCATTCCAAGCATGTCATGAATTACAAGTACTTGTCCATCAACACCACTTCCAGCGCCAATTCCGATAACAGGAATTGAAATGCTTTTAGAAACTTTTTCGGCTAAAGCAGCAGGAATTTTTTCTAGAACTAAAGCAAAACAGCCCAATTTTTCTAATAATTTGGCATCTTCAATCAATTTCTCTGCCTCAGCATCTTCTTTAGCACGAACAGTATAAGTTCCGAATTTGTAGATTGATTGTGGTGTTAAACCTAAATGTCCCATCACTGGAATTCCAGCTGCTAAGATCCTTTTTATAGATTGTTTGATTTCACTTCCACCTTCCAATTTTACAGCATGTCCTCCGGATTCTTTCATGATTCTAATTGACGAACGTAATGCTTCTTTTGGATCAGATTGGTAGCTTCCAAAAGGTAAATCTACTACAACCAATGCTCTTTCAATAGCACGAACAACTCCAGAAGCATGATAAATCATTTGGTCTAATGTTATTGGTAAAGTAGTTTCGTGTCCGGCCATAACATTACTTGCTGAATCACCGACAAGAATTACATCAACACCAGCAGTATCAACGATTTTTGCCATTGTAAAATCATAAGCAGTTAACATTGAAATTTTCTCGCCATTGGCTTTCATTTCAATTAATGATTTGGTTGTAATTCTTTTGTAATCTTTTTTAGCTACTGACATATTTAGACTTCTTTGATGATTAGATTTTTAGACTTCTTAGATTAAGAGGTTGTAAAAGTAATAAAATCGATTAGTTTTGTAATAAATAGCATCAAAAATATACTAATATTCATGTAATTATAAATTTGTTCTAAAATGAAAAAAACAATATTTCTCTTAATAATGATTTTTGCTAGTTCTATTCAAGCTCAAAATCAAGAAGTTCAGAAAGTTATTGAAACTTTTTTTGAAGGTTTTCACGCTAAAGATACTGTTAAAATGAAATCAGTTTGTTCAGATAAAATCATTCTTCAATCGATAATGGAAAATGCAAAAGGAGCCAAATTATCTGATGAATCGGCTAAAGAATTCTATAATTCTATTGCAACTATCCCGAGTGATTTTAAATTTGAAGAAAAGATTTTAAATTATTCTATTCAAGTTGATGGCACGATGGCACATGTTTGGACACCTTATGAATTCTACATCAATGGTAAATTAAGTCATTCTGGCGTAAATGCTTTTACACTTTATAAAGAAAATGGTATTTGGAAAATTATCTATTGTATTGATACAAGAAGAAAATAGTTTATGAAAAATATATTTACAATTTTAACACTACTTATTTTCAGTCAACTATTTTCACAAGAAAAGAGTGAACTAAAAACCACCTTTTCGGGATTTGTAGAAACTTATTATTCTTATGATTTTAATCAACCATTAACCGATGCAAAATTGCCATTTCTGTACAATTACAATCGTCATAATGAGTTTAATATCAATATTGGATTACTACGTGCAAAAGTGGAATATGAAAATGCTTATGCAGTATTGTCATTACAATCAGGAACTTATGTTGACGATAATTATGCCAACGAAAAGATAAAATATATAAACGAAGCCTATGTGGGTTTGTACCTAGATCAATCAAAAAAACATTCAATCGAAGTTGGAATTTTACCAAGTTATTTAGGATTTGAATCTTCAACAACGGCAACTAATTTAACCTTAACACGTTCTATTTTAGCTGAAAATTCGCCTTATTTTATGACAGGAGTGAAATATAATTACAAACCGTCAGATAAATGGAATTTTGCTGCTTTATTGACTAATGGTTGGCAACGAATCAACAAACCTCAAAAGGATGTTGCACCATCTTTAGGAACTCAAATTGTTTATAAATCATCTGCAAATTCCACTTTAAATTGGAGCACTTTCGTAGGAAAGGAGTTTAATGGAATTGATTATACTATGCGTTATTTCAGTAATTTATATTTTGATAAGAAATGGAATGACAAATGGCGAACCATTGCAGGTTTTGATTATGGTTTGCAAGATTTAAGTTCAAAAAATAACTCATCTGCATCTTGGTTAAGTCCTGTTTTTATTGCACAATATTCTATAAATCCAAAATGGCAAACGGCTTTTAGAACCGAATATTACCAAGATGAAAAGAATGTGATTATTGCCACAAATGACAAATTTAAAACTCTTGGATTTTTGTTAAATTTCGATTATTTGCCCAATTCAAAAGTAAAATTAAGAACAGAAGCTCGATTCTTTGAAAGCAAAAAAGAAGTATTTGCAAAAGGTTCTGATTTAGTTAATTCAAATTTCTTTTTGACAACTAGTTTGAGTTTTGAGTTTTAATTCTAAATTAGCGTTTCATCCTACGATTTTAAATGAGTACAAGAATTCAAATTATAAAGCGCTATTTTCGATCACTTTTTGATTTAAAAGGAAGTCAGGAAGATGAAATAGAAACCGATAAAGAGGTAAGAGAAGGTGTTGTTTTTAAAGGAAAAAACCTTTGGCTTCTCGCTTTTGCAATATTCATTTCTTGCATTGGATTAAACATTAATTCGAAAGCGGCTGTTATTGGTGCGATGATAATTTCACCATTGATGGGACCAATTTTTGGAATCGGTTTTTCATTAGGAGTTTCTGATTTAGATTTGTTAAAAGTTAGTATCCAAAATGCACTACGAATTGTACTTATAAGTTTATTCGTTGCTACTATTTACTATTTAATAACGCCTTATGCCATTGCAACCGATGAATTATTATCCTTTTCACATCCAACTATATTTGATGTTTTATTAGCATTTCTTGGAGGAATGGCAGGATTTATAGCTATTTCGCGTCATAATGGAACACAAGTTTTAATTGGAGTAGCAGTGGCAACTTCATGTATTCCACCATTATGTACAGCAAGTTTCGGATTGGCAACCTTGCAATGGGAATACTTTGTTGGCGGACTTTATACTTACTTCATCAATGCTCTTTTTATCTGTGTTGGAAGTTATATTATTGTCAAGTATTTAAAATTCAGTCCACATTCAAAAGAAAATGTAAAGCATGTAAATAGTTGGTTTGGAGTTTTGATTTTTCTAGCAATAATTCCCGCGATGTATTTAGCTTATAATTTTGCAGTAACAAATATTTATTTATCGAAAGCAAACCAATTTGTAACCAATGAAATTGATTTAAAATATCATGTGGTTCAGACCAAAATTGATAATAAAACTAAAGTAATTGAAGTTGATGTAACGGTTGAAAAATATGATGATTCATTGCAAAATTCAATTGAAAATAAACTTAAAAAAACTGATTTAAAAGATTCAAAAATTAGAATTTATCAAACTATTGAAGCAGGAAAAACCTATCTTAAAGAATTTGATAAATTAAATTCTGAAATTGAGTTATTGAAATCTGAAATTGAAAAATTGAAAGAAAAATAGTTTTTATATTGTTTGATAAAACTTCAAGAAAACTTAATTGAGTTATAAATATGCAACTAATATAAATTATTCTGTAATATACTTCGTTCATTGCAGAACTAACTTTGTCATTAACAAATAAAGTAAAATGTTATGAGAAAAGTTAATGTAAAAAGTAGAAGTTTAGTATTGGTTATGATGGTTGCTGTTTTTGGTTTCTTCACAATTTCATGTAGTGATGATGATAATGATGGAGAAACATTAGCTCCTTTAACAGGAAAATGGAAGATTAATCAAGTATGAACAACAGTAGCTGGAGTGGAAACATTGATTTCTGCACCTCAAAATCAAGCTGGTTGCGAAAAAGATTTTATGCAATTAAAATCGGACAATACCGTTGAAGAAGGTAACTATGACTCCACAATTGATCCTTGTGCATTATTCACAGATTTAGGTATTTATTCGCGATCAAATAACAATTTGACTAAAGTTATTGATGGTGTTACCACTACTCAAGATATTGTTAATCTTACGTTGAGTGAACTAAAATTAAAAGATGCCAATGGTAATATTGAAGTATATATCAAATAATTTACTTTCATCTCCTTTTTTATGCTTAACAATCGGCAACATTCACGGCAACTGCCAAGCCACCTTCTGAAGTTTCCTTATATTTAGAATTCATGTCTTTAGCTGTTTGCCACATGGTATTAATAACTTTATCTAAAGGAACTTTTGCATTTTTCGCATCAGTTTCCATAGCTAATTCAGCTGCATTTATTGCTTTAATTGCACCCATTGTATTTCTTTCTATACATGGAATTTGAACCAAACCACCAATAGGATCACAAGTTAAACCTAAATGATGTTCCATTGCGATTTCTGCTGCCATTTGCACTTGGTCTGGAGTTCCACCCATAACTTCACACAACGCTGCTGCTGCCATAGCGCTAGAAACTCCAATTTCTGCTTGACATCCGCCCATTGCTGCTGAAATGGTTGAACCTTTTTTGAAAATACTTCCAATTTCTCCTGCAACCATCAAAAATTGCTTGATTTCTTTTTCGCCAGCTTGGTGATTTTCTATAACCAAATAATACATCAAAACAGCAGGAATAACTCCAGCACTTCCGTTTGTTGGAGCTGTTACAACTCTTCCTAAAGCTGCGTTTACTTCATTTACTGCCAAGGCAAAACACGAAACCCATTTTAAAATTTGACGGAATTTAACTTCGGTTTTACGAATACATTCTAACCATTCTTGAGGCGAATTATAATTGGATAAACCAATCAAACCTTGATGCATGTCAAAAGCTCTTCGACGTACATTCAATCCGCCTGGCAAAATTCCTTCACTATGGCATCCAATGTACATACATTCTAACATTGTATTCCATATGCGCATTAACTCTTTATCGATTTCTTCTTCCGAACGCATCGATTTTTCATTGTCGTAAACAACTTCTGATATTTTTCTATTTTGAGTAGTGCAATAATCCAATAACTCTTGTGCATTTTGAACTGGATACGGAAAAGCACATTTTATTTGATGTTTCTTTTTAGCATTGACACGCTCTTCTTTCACTACAAATCCACCACCAATAGAGTAGAAGGTAGAAGTATATTCTTTGCTAGAAGTAAATGCTGTAAAAGTCATTCCGTTAGCATGAAATGGCAAAAAATTTTTATTGAAAACAATATCTTTTTCAACATCAAAAGAAATTAAAAGCTGATTTCCTAAGTTGAGTTGATGTGTTGATTTAATTGATTTTATAATTTTGTCAATATTTTCAACCGGAATATATTCTGGGTCTTGTCCGCTCAAGCCTAACATTACTGCCAAATCAGTAGCGTGACCAACACCAGTTAATGATAGTGAACCAAATAAATCTACTTTAATTCGAGTTGTAGTGTTTAGTAAATTTTCTTGATTTAATTCAGCCAAAAATCGTTCAGCGGCACGCCAAGGTCCAAGAGTGTGCGAACTCGATGGTCCAACACCAATTTTTAACATATCAAAAACCGAAATGCATTCTTCCATAAACTGTACTAATTAGTAAAGCAAATATAAGGTTTAAAATGATAATTTGACAAAAATCCTAGAATTTGAATAGTAGTTTTTGATACTTTATTACTCAAATGTGTTTTGAAATGAAGAAATCTAATTTAATAACATATAATTAGGAATTTTGTATTCACATTTTTATTTCTTTTGCAAAAAAAAATAAGATGCCCATCAACAAATATTTCCTTTCTGCCTTATCTGCTTTTATTATTTGGGGATTTTTTAGTTTGGCGCTAAAACCATTGCATAATTATGCTTCGTTGGATATTTTATTTTATCGTGTTTTTATTGCAACCGCTTGTTTATTATCTCTTAATTTTATTTTCAGAAAATCGGTTTTAATTACTTCGTTAGAAACGTTTAAAAATTATTCAAATAAAAAGCGAAGAACTACAATTATAATGACACTTTTAGGAGGATTTTTGTTAGTATTGAATTGGTTTTTGTTCATTTATGCTGTCAATCATGTTAGTTTGCAATCAGCTTCGTTTGCCTATATAATTTGTCCAATTATTACCACTGTTTTGGCTTTCATAATTTTAAAGGAAAAAATCAATTATTGGCAATGGTTTGCAGTTTTATTATGTGTAATAAGTTGTATCATATTGTCTTATGGTAATTTAAAAGATTTGATTTACAGTGTTGTAATTGCTTTTTCCTTTGGATTATATCTTATTTCGCAAAGAAGAAATAATGACTTTGATAGATTTTTAATCTTGACGATTCAAATGGTATTTGCAACCGTTATTTTACTACCATTTTATCCTAATTATGGAGGACAAGTTCCAACAGAACCTTTATTTTATTCTTTGCTTTTAGTGATAGTAGTTTTGTTTACAATCATCCCATTGTTTTTGAATTTATATGCTCTAAAAGGTTTGAATTCCTCAACAGTTGGAATATTGATGTATACCAATCCGTTGATTCATTTTTTTCTTGCAATTTATTATTTTAAAGAATCGGTTTCTGTTGCACAGATTATTTCATATTCATTGATAGCGTTGTCGATAGTTGTTTTTAATATCAAACAAGTTTTGACTTTAAGACAAAAAGAGTCTGAATAATACGAAAAACAAATGTCAACTTGTCATATTTATATACATAAAGCTGACAATTTATTCTCAAATTTCACTTGGCACAATCATTGACATATCACAAACAAGTTGAAAAACTAAATAAAAACATTAAATAGAAAATTAAGAAAATGGGAAAAATTATTGGTATCGATTTAGGTACAACCAATTCTTGCGTGTCAGTTATGGAAGGTGGAGAACCAGTTGTAATTGCTAATGCAGAAGGAAAGAGAACTACACCATCTGTAATTGCATTTGTAGAAGGTGGCGAAATTAAAGTAGGTGACCCTGCAAAAAGACAGGCG
Organism: Flavobacterium chungnamense; assembly: GCF_039539165.1. Classification (NCBI taxonomy): domain Bacteria; kingdom Pseudomonadati; phylum Bacteroidota; class Flavobacteriia; order Flavobacteriales; family Flavobacteriaceae; genus Flavobacterium; species Flavobacterium chungnamense. The sequence goes on along the minus strand of NZ_BAABCS010000006.1, from coordinate 21,946 downwards.
GTAACAAATCCTACTAAAACCATAGCGTCAATTAAACGTTTTATGGGTAATAAATACTCAGAAAGTGCTAAAGAAGCATCTACTGTAGCTTATAAAGTTGTTAAAGGAGATAACGACACACCACGTGTTGATATTGACGGAAGACTTTATACACCACAAGAATTGTCAGCAATGACTCTTCAAAAAATGAAAAAAACAGCTGAAGACTATTTAGGTCAAACCGTTACAGAAGCAGTTATTACTGTTCCTGCATACTTTAACGATGCACAACGTCAGGCTACGAAAGAAGCAGGTGAAATTGCAGGTTTAAAAGTAATGCGTATCATCAATGAGCCAACTGCTGCGGCATTAGCTTATGGATTAGATAAAAAAGGAATTGACCAAAAAATTGCAGTTTACGATTTAGGTGGAGGTACATTTGATATCTCGGTTCTTGAATTAGGAGACGGAGTTTTTGAAGTATTGTCTACAAATGGAGATACTCACTTAGGTGGAGACGATTTTGACCAAGTAATCATCGATTGGATGGCAAACGATTTTAATACTGAAGAAGGTGTTGATTTACGTAAAGATCCAATGGCGTTACAACGTTTGAAAGAAGCTGCTGAAAAAGCTAAAATTGAATTGTCATCTTCAACTCAAACAGAAATTAACTTACCATACGTTACTGCAACGGCTTCAGGACCAAAACACTTAGTTAAAACATTAACTCGTGCTAAATTTGAGCAATTGTCAGAAACTTTAGTAAAACGTTCAATGGAACCAGTTGCTAAAGCATTAAAAGATGCAGGTTTATCTGTTTCAGATATTGACGAAGTAATCTTAGTTGGAGGTTCTACAAGAATTCCAGTTATTCAAGAACAAGTTGAAAAATTCTTTGGTAAAAAAGCATCAAAAGGTGTTAATCCTGATGAAGTTGTAGCAATTGGAGCTGCAATTCAAGGTGGAGTTTTAACAGGTGATGTAAAAGATGTATTGTTATTAGACGTTACGCCTTTATCATTAGGAATTGAAACTATGGGTAATGTAATGACTAAATTAATTGAGTCTAACACTACAATTCCAACAAAAAAATCACAAGTATTCTCAACAGCTGCTGACAATCAACCAAGTGTTGAAATTCACGTTATTCAAGGTGAAAGAACAATGGCTGCAGATAATAAAACAATCGGTCGTTTCCACTTAGACGGAATTCCACCAGCACCAAGAGGTGTTCCTCAAATTGAAGTTACTTTTGATATTGATGCTAATGGTATCATCAAAGTTTCTGCAACAGATAAAGGAACAGGAAAATCTCATGATATTCGTATCGAAGCTTCATCTGGTTTAACAGCAGAAGAAATCGAAAGAATGAAAAAAGATGCTGAAATGAATGCGGAAAGCGATAGAGTTGCTAAAGAGAAAGCAGAAAAATTAAACGAAGCTGACAGTATGATTTTCCAAACAGAAAGTCAATTGAAAGAACTTGGTGATAAATTAACTGATGATCATAAAGTTGGTATCGAATCAGCTTTAACTGAATTGAGAATGGCGCACCAAAATCAAGATTTAGAAGCAATTCAAAAAGGTCTTGACAATGTAAACGCTGCTTGGAAAGTTGCTACAGAAGCAATGTATGCTCAAGGAGACCAAGGTCAAGCTCAAGAAGCTCAACCACAAGCTGATGCAAGTGGTGATCAAACTCAAGATGTTGATTTTGAAGAAGTAAAATAATAAATTTTATTATAGATTTAAAAACCGAGTTAGAAATAGCTCGGTTTTTTTATGCTTTATTTTGCATTTTGATTATTACAATGGTATGCGGAAAAGTTATTGCTGCTAGAAAAGAGAAGAACATAGCATTAAAAATTTCTTTATCCTTAAAAAGAAAATACAAAATGGCAATTCCAAAGAGTGAAATTATCCAATAGATGAATGCTGATTTAAAATAACGTTTGAAGTTTTTAAAATTATAACTTCCGTATAAAAAATGAATTTGTTCTTTGATAGAAGGAAAACTATGCCATACCACAAAATAGATGGCAAATGCCCAAATCAAATCGGCTGTTTTAAATACAATTGCAAAAATTAATAGGTAAAAGATATTTAGAATTATTTCTGATTTTAATTTAGTGGTTTTTTTGTTAAGTAAAATGCCAGAAATTATCAAAAGTATTCCTATTGCTAATGTTATCAATTTGAAATTTAAAAAATCAATTGAAGTCTTAGAAATTTGAAAAATAATTTGTTTGACTTCCAACTCATGAAATTGAAACAATAAAAAGAGAATAAACAATCCATATATAGTTTGAAAGATTGTTAGTATTGTATTGTTTCCTTTATCTTTAAGTTTATTCCAATGTTGCTCTCCAAAGTGATATCCGCTGAAAAGTATAAACAATACCAAAGCCATAATTGGAAAACTATAAAAAAGTAATGCTCCTAAAATTACAACACCTATATAATAGAGAATGATTTTTTTTAGAGAAATAGTATTTTTTTCCTCATTTATTTTTTGATATAAAGCTAAATCATTGGCACCGTGTAGGATTCCGAATAAGAATATTACTACAAATCCAATAACTTGTTGATGCTTGTGAGAAAAAAACATATTAATCCACAAGGCAAAAAAACTTATTAATATGGCTATCTTGTTGGAATGTGACATAATATTTGCATTTAATTTTGTTTAAAGATATGTAAAAAATGTTAAACACTTTTATTTTTTTTATTTATTGTTTTTTAAATTTGATTAAACAAATAACTTAAATTTTTATACTATGTCAAATTTATTATCAATTTCATTGGTTTCTAAAATGTTGCCAACTGACTATGTTGGATTCACATTTTTTATTGGATGCATGGCTATGATGGCTGCATCAGCTTTTTTCTTTTTATCATTAAGTCAGTTTGATAAGAAGTGGCGTGTTTCAGTTTTAGTTTCAGGTTTAATTACCTTTATTGCAGCGGTTCATTATTTCTACATGAGAGATTATTGGGCAAGTTTTGGAGAATCACCAACTTTTTTCCGTTATGTGGATTGGGTTTTAACTGTTCCATTAATGTGTTTAGAGTTTTATTTAATTCTGAAAATTGCTGGCGCTAAACAATCATTATTATGGAAAATGATTATTTATTCGTTAGTGATGTTAGTTACAGGATACTTTGGTGAAGCTGTAGATCCAGGTAATGCTTGGATTTGGGGATTAGTTTCTGGAATAGCTTATTTCGCTATTGTTTACGAAATTTGGTTAGGAGAAGCGTCAAAATTAGCTGCTGCTGCTGGAGGTGAAGTTCTTGCATCACACAAAATCTTATGTTGGTTTGTACTTGTTGGTTGGGCAATTTATCCATTAGGGTACATGTTAGGAACTGACGGTTGGTACACAGGATTGTTAGGAAAAGGTAATGTTGATGTTGCTTACAACATTGCTGATGCTATTAACAAAATTGGTTTTGGCTTGGTAATTTATAACCTAGCAGTGAAATCTACAAAAGAATAGTTTTAAGTTTTTATTGGTTGAAACCGTTTTGTTCCCATAGCAAGGCGGTTTTTTTATTTAACATATACTAAATAAATATTTTTGTATATTGCTATCCTATTAAACCATAACAACACTATGAAAAAATTTGTTTTATTTACATTAATTGCTCTTTGTAGCATTGCGAGTTATTCTCAAAAGAAAAAATCAACAGTTAAAAAAGCTGTTGCAACTTCTAAAGGAGTCTTAGCCAAAGTTGATAACTTGGTAGCCGAAGTTAAAGCTGGTAATTTTCAATTGACTATTGATGGTAAAGAAGCTATTGTAGTAAAACCTGCTGATGCAAAATTCGCTCCAACTGATGTCAAATTGAAATCATTTACTGCTAGTGGCGTAAAATTATATCTATTGTCTTGGACAGAAAAAACGTTAAATAAAACCGATTTAAAAACAGAGGATATTACAACTGTTTATTCTAATGTTTATGAAATAACCTCAAAAAAGCAAGTTTTTTATAATACCCAATTAACAAATCATATTGTTGAAAAAGTATTTCTTGATCGATTGAAAAACGCTTCAGAAACACAAGAGCGAATGAGAAGAGAAGGTTTTGAGTTTACTCTAAATGCCGATGGAACCATCACTCAAAAAAATAAAACACAAGAAAATAAATTAATTTACGATGCCACCAAAATGGAGTTTGTAAATTCAAAGAAAAAGTAAAAATTAAAAAACCGAGTTAATGAGCTCGGTTTTTTTTTATTCTTGAAAGTATGAATTGTTTTATCTTATGAGAAAACTTTTTATTGACGTGGTTTTCTTGAGTAGCATAACGCATGCATATTATTTCATTAGATTCTGATCCTTCTGTAGTTTGGTCAAATATGTTTTTTTGACACAAATTACAAAATCTAACCTTTTCGTTTGGTGAAAGGTCAAGCCAATTTTCTTGACAAGATTTTGGCATTTTATTGTTCATCAGACTATTGATTTATTTTTATTTCAAACATTTTATCCCAATTCTTACCTGTTACAAAAAAGGTTTTAGTCGCAGGATTATAGGCAATTCCATTAAGGACATCTCTTTCAGCAATAGGTGTAGTTTTGCTTTCTAATTCTGCCAAGTTAATAACTCCTTCTACAACACCATTAGTTGGATTTATTATTACAATTGCATTTTTTTGGTAAACATTACTGTAAATTTTTCCATCAACCCATTCCAACTCGTTTAGCGATTTTACTTTTGTATCTTTTGAGTAAACATTTACATAGTCAACTACGCTCAAATCTTCTGGATTTAACTTGTAAATTTTTTCAGAACCATCTGATTGATATAAATACTTACCATCATTAGTTAATCCCCAACCTTCAATTTTTTTAGCATACGGAAGTTCTTTTATTTTTTTCAATGTTTTGGCATCATAAACAAAAGCAGTAGTTTCTTCCCAAGTAAGTTGGTAAATTTTATCATTTAAGAAAGTAATTCCTTCACCAAAAAAGCGAGGTTCTAAATCTATTTTTAAATCAATATTTCCTGTTTTGTAATTAGTTTTTCTTAAAGTAGATTCTCCTCTTTGTCCAGTTCCTTCATATAAAACACCATTATAAAACTCCAATCCTTGTGTATAAGCTTTGTTGTCATGAGGATAAGTATTTAAAAGTGTAAATTTTAGAATTTTAGGTTCCAAATTTGAAATAACTTCAATTCTTGTCGAATCTAGTTCGGTAGCACCATCATAATGGATAGCAGCTTTTATATTTTGATATCCTAATTTTTGATTCTTTAAAGGAAACGAAAAACTAGAATTACTTTTGCTAGAACCCACTTTTTTATCATTAATGGTATAAACAATACTGTCGATTTTTTGAGTTTTTGGATTATCAACTTCAAGATTTAAAATGTCTTCGGTAGTGTATTGAGCTTTTATTTTGCTCTCATTTATGGTAAAAAAATCTTCATCAGTAGTTTTACAACTGAATGACAATCCTGCTAATAAAATGACAGCTAATACTTTATAATTTTTCATCTGATTTTAATTCTATTTATAGATACAAATGTATTATTTAAGATGTTAATTTCTTGCAAAAATATAAAAAGATTGTATCTTTGCACCGGCAAGTCCTACACGACCAGCTCCTGCAGAATCCTCCAGGATGGGAACATAGCAAAGGTATGTGGTTGTAGCGGTGCGATGTAGGTCGCTTGCCATCTTTTTATTCCGAACTCGTTTCGGAATTTATTTTTTATATTTGTTTGTAATTAAACAAATTAACTTCAACGCTCCTTTAATGAATTTATCTTGGCAAATAGTTCGATTAGAATTAAAGGAAACTTTCTCCATTTCTTACGGAAATTATACTTTTAGAGAAGCACTAATCGTTTCGTTGAAAAGTCACAATAAAATTGGTTATGGTGAATGTACCGCAATTGATTATTATCAAATAAACTTACAAGATTTTGTTCAAAAATTAGAAGTAATTAAAGAGCAAATTGAACTTCAGAAGATACATTATCCTATTGAATTTTATAGTTTTTTATTGACTTTAGACTTGCCAAGTTTCTTGCGTTCGGCATTAGATTGTGCTTATTGGGATTTATTTGGAAAACTAGAGAACAAATCATTTTTAGAATTAAATGCAATTGAAATAAATCAACTTCCTGAATCTTCAATAACTATAAGTGTGGATTCTATTGAAAATCAAATTCAGAAAATAAAGAAATCTTCTTGGAATAAATTTAAAGTAAAGTGTAATCATTTCAATAAAAATGAGATTAAATCTTTACTTGAATTAAATTATGATATTGCCTTAGATTCCAACGGAAGTTTTGATAAAGAAAACTGTATTTGGTTGCAAAATGAAATTACTTCAGAAAAGTTTTCTTACTTGGAACAGCCTATGAAAAAAGGTAAAGAAAATTATGATGTTTTAAAGGCTAATTTACATTCCAATTGGATGGCGGATGAAGATTGTCAAGATATAGCTTCCTTAGAACAATTAAAACCACATTATAAAAGCATTAATATCAAATTAGTGAAATGTGGTGGATTGACTCCAGCAATAGAAATGATTCAAAAGGCTAGAAGTTTGAATTATCAAATCATGATTGGCTGTATGACAGAATCTTCTGTTGGGATTTCTGCTGGTTCGGTTTTAGCACCATTATGTGATTTTGCCGATTTAGATGGAGCCAATTTAGTAGCTAATGATATTGCAAAAGGAAGTCAAATTGTTAAAGGTAGAATCCAAATTTCTGAAAAACCAGGATTAGGAATTTCTATAATCTAAATTAGAATTTCTATCTTTATACCATAATTATTTTAAGATGAAATTTCAGCCAATAGTTCCAATGATTTGGACCAAAGAATTACAAAAAACAGTAGATTTTTACTGTGACATTTTAGGATTTACTTGTGGAAATCAAAGTGAAGAATGGGGTTGGGCAGCCGTCAGCAAAGACGAATGTGAAATTATGATTGCTGAACCAAATGAACACACACCATTTGAAAGACCTTATTTTTCAGGAACATTTTACATAAAGACCGATGATGTTGATACTTTGTGGAATGATTTGAAAGATAAAGTAAAAGTAGCTTACGATATTGAAGATTTTGATTGGGGAATGCGTGAGTTTGCTATATACGACAACAATAGTTATATGATTCAATTCGGACAAGATTTATGGAAAAAGTAGTACTAATTACAGGTGGTTCTTCAGGAATTGGAAAATCTATTGGAGAGTTTCTTCATGCTAAAGGATTTGTAGTTTACGGAACGAGTAGAAACCCTGAGCGAATTCAAGGTTCGGTTTTTCCGTTGATTGCTTTGGATGTTCGAAATGTTGAAAGTATTCAAAATGCTGTTCAAGAAGTAATTTCTAAATCGGGTAGGATAGACGTTGTTATTAATAACGCTGGAGTAGGAATTACAGGACCAATTGAAGAAATTCCGACAGAAGAAATCAAAAACAACTTCGAAACCAATCTTTTTGGACCAATTGAAGTAATGAAAGCGGTTTTGCCACAAATGCGTTTGCAAAAATCAGGTTTGATTATCAATATTACTTCGATTGCCGGATACATGGGATTGCCTTACAGAGGAATTTATTCGGCATCAAAAGGTGCTTTAGAATTAATTACTGAAGCCTTACGAATGGAAGTAAAATCGTTTGGAATTCATATTACTAATGTTGCGCCAGGTGATTTTGCTACTAATATTGCTGCAGGTCGTTTTCATGCACCATTAATCAAAGGTTCTGCTTATGAAATTCCGTATGGAAATACGTTGAAAACAATGGATGAACACGTTGATTCTGGAAGTAATCCAAATGAAATGGCAGAAGCAATTTATAAAATAATTCAGAATCCAAATCCTAAAATTCATTATAAAATTGGCGCTTTTATGCAAAAATTTTCAATCGTTTTAAAAAGAATTTTACCCGATAAAGTGTACGAGAAAATGTTGATGAATCATTATAAACTTTAGCTCTAAGTGAATAATTTGTTTTTTAATTAAACCTTGTAATATTAAAGTAAAGTCAATTCTAAATTAATATCCTTATGGAATTACAACAAAAATATCTTGAGAAACTTCATGCTGAAAAAATATTAGTTGATGTTTACACCGATTATTTCGAAGAATCAACTTATGGTTACATTGTAAAATTTAATGACGATTTCCTTTTGCTGGAGCAATTTACGAGTATAGGTGAAGCAAATGGAATCTGTATAATTAGAAGAGAGAATATTACAAGATTAAGATGGGAAGGAAATGATATTTCTACTACTGAGAGGTTTGTTTTAAAAGAAAAAAGAATTCAGAATCTTTTTGATATTAAAATTGATAATATTCACGAAGCATTAAAATCAGTTTATGAAAAATTTGGATATATTTCATTAGATATTCAAAACATAGATACAGGTATGTGTATAATTGGACAAATTGAAGATATGGATAATGATAGTATTGTTATTTATGAATTTGGAACATATGTTTCTTTAGATAGGAAAAAATTGTTGATGAATATCAGTGATATTTCAAAGATTGAAGCTGGTGGTGATTATGAAAATAATCTAAAAGAAATTTACTCAAAAAAATAATTCTTAAAAGAAATTTTAAATTGTAATTTTGCACCTTAATAAAACACAACTTAACTATATATTATGAAATTTTTTATTGACACAGCCAATTTAAACGAAATAAAAGCGGCACAATCACTTGGTGTTCTTGATGGCGTTACAACCAATCCTTCGTTGATGGCTAAGGAAGGAATTACAGGGAAAAACAATATTTTAAAACATTACGTTGACATTTGTAATATTTGTGACGGAGAAGTTAGCGCCGAAGTAAATGCGATAGACTACGACGGAATGATTAAAGAAGGCGAAGAACTAGCGGAATTACACGATCAAATTGTGGTAAAATTACCAATGACAAAAGAAGGTGTAATGGCTTGTAAATATTTTTCTGATAAAGGAATTAAAACTAATGTAACTTTAGTATTTTCTGCTGGTCAAGCATTATTGGCGGCTAAGGCTGGAGCAACTTTTGTATCACCATTTATTGGTCGTTTAGATGATATTTCTACAGATGGTTTGAATTTGATTCAGGAAATTAGAGAAATCTATGATAACTATGGTTATGAAACTCAAATTCTTGCTGCTTCTGTGCGTCACACTATGCATATTGTAAATTGTGCAAAAATTGGTGCTGATGTTATGACTGGACCACTTTCAGCTATTTTAGGTTTATTAAAACATCCTTTAACCGATATCGGATTAGCTCAGTTTATAGCTGATTTCGAGAAGGGAAATAAGTAAAAGTAAGAAGTTAGAAGTACGAGGTACGAGGTACGAAATTATAAAAAAGGCGATATTCAATTTGAAAATCGCCTTTTTATATTTTCGATATTTTTACTATCAACAAAATACTACTTTAATTCATCCTCAAAGTTGACTTCAAACATGTTTGTAAAACCATTTTTGATTGTCTTGTCTGCATTTACAATTATAGTTCTGTGTACTTTTGTAATGGCCCATTTTGCTCTTATATCTTCAAAATTTACACATTTTAATTCTGTTATATTTCCAAAGTTATATTTCTTTAAATCGGTTTTCCATTGCTCTGTGTTATCATCAAGATTTATAGCAATAAAGTTATAATTTGGATATTTAGATTTTAGTGCCAAAACTTTTTTGTGTGCTGCAATTAAATGCGAGTTAAGTTTTTCTGACCAAAAGAAAAGCACCGTATTTTTCTTGATTAAATCATTTGATAAAATTTTATTTCCTTTTGAATCAATAAGTTGAACTTCTGGCAATGCTTTGCCATCGGTTAATAATTGTATTGCATTCCCAATTTTCAGAATTTCATTTTTCTTACTCTTATCGGTTGAATATTTGTGATAGGTTTTTAGAAATTCAGTGTTATTGACTACATTTTGATCTTCCATTAAATAACGGAAAGCGATGTTATTTAAAACTATATTTTTTACTTTTTCATTTTTTATTAAGGTATCGGCTATGTTTAATTTGTTGATGTTCATTTTTAAAGCCAAATCACAATCAGACAAATGATTATGGTAGTTTATTGCGCCAACATTATTAAGCATGTGGTCAAGATACATTACGAAAGGAGAAAATTCAGTTAATGCTTCATTGCTATAATCTATTTCATCTCTAAAAGCATAATAATCTTTTGGTAATTTAGATAAAACATCCTCTCCAGTTCTCATCTTGTGAATGATAGGATAGATTTCTTTTTTGGTGTAATGAGGAAATTTAACAATACCATTTGCATAGACATCAAATTCTTCGCTCCATTTTATTTCTTCTTTTCTTGAATTGTAAAATTTTTCATTATCAGAATTCGTTTTATTGATGTAAGTATCAAATTTTTCAAAAGGATAATCAAAGGTTTCAAACATTTTGTTCTTATCCTTTTCATTTCTTAAATACATTTCCATTAAGAAATTATTTTTTCGATCACCTCTTCCGCAAAAAATAATAGATTCATCAAAATCTTTTGAATCAATATGAACTTTTATACTATCGTTTTTATCAAAATATACATATTGGTATTCTGGTTCATGTTTGAAAGAATATAAACCAGGAGTCAAAGAATCAAATTTTTTAAAAAAAGTATTGTCTTTGTTTAATGGAATGGTATCAATTACTACATTGTTTTTGCAAAAAAGTACATAAGGATTGCTCGGATTTGCAACTTCACCACCAAAATAGGCAACGTAATCATCACCTGAAAATTCTTTTTTACAAGAACTCATCAGTATTAGAAGGAGTGTAGGAATTAATAATGATTTCATTAAGGGCAAACTTTTCATCAAAAATATTTTTCAAAACAAATGTATATTGTTGTTTCTAAAAACATTGTTAATCATTAGTTAAATAAAAATTAATGCATCGCTCCCAATGAAAAATTAGCAAAACAAGTTCCAAAACCAATGATAAATCCTATTACTGAAAATAGCATAACTTTTAAACCAAGTTTTCTTCTACTTTCAAAAAAGATCATGACGAACCCAACAACAAATGCTATAACACTTATTATTGCTAGAATTATACCAATTGTTACTAATATTTCTTTCATTTTATTTTACCATTTAAAAAGTACAGCACAGGTACCAAAACCAATAATGAATCCAATTATTGAATACTGTAAAATTTGAATACCATCTTTTTTATCTTGTTCTTTTTTTGATAAAACTAAAATAAATCCTACTAACAAACCTATAAGACCAACAAAAGATAATATTCCAGATAAAAAAGTTATTATTCCCATAAAATTAATGTATTCCGTCTAGGCTTAAGTTTGAAAAACATGCTGAAACTCCTATAATTAGAATAATTATTATTGTCAATAAAGAAAACAAAATCATTTTGATAGCCGTTGAATTCGAATCTTTATTTTGAAATAATTTTACAATTCCTGCAAAAAAGGTAATCACACAAACAAAAATTACTACTAAGGCTAATTTGAAAATATGTTCCATACTATCGATTTAACTTTTCTCTAATTTCCTCAATTTTATTATCTCTATAAAACAAATTCATCGTTTCAAAAGGTACTAATTTGTAGCGTTTGTCTACGATATGAACACATGATTTCTTTACAGCTCGAACATCAAAATCACTAGCATCCATGAAATTCATGATAATGATTCTGAACAAGTTATCGTAATGCAAACTATCCGATTTTACTCTCGGCAAACAACACATTAATTCTCCAAAAGTATCCTCAGCACAATCCACCGAAATTCCTGTGCTGAACATCGTTATTAGATGATTTTTCAAATCTTCATCATTTTCATAAACAATGGTATTTTTAGTAGTATTCAATAAATCTTCTGGATTCAATAAATGCGTCATCGGAATTACTTCGCCATCCATTTTTAAAGCATAAGCCATACACAAAGCATCTGGATTACAAGGCACAGGAATCAAATCTTGTGGCGTAAAAATTGGATATTGCTCATAGATTTTTCTTCTAACTTCAGTCAACGTAATTCTTCCTGTCGCATCATCATAATTTTCATTTCGTCCTGCAACTTGAGTCGGTTGAAATGTTACACCACGAACACATTTTTGTTTAACTGCATATTCAAGAATTTTCCCAATTTCATCATCGTTTTCACCTTTTTGCAACGTAATTACTAAAGTTGTTGAAAGATTAAAATGATTCAAATTTTCTATAGCTTTCTTACGAATTTCGGTTAAATCTTCGCCACGTAATTTTTCTAAAACTTCGGGTTTAAAACTGTCAAATTGTAGATAAATTTCAAAATCAGGCATGTAACTTGCGAGTTTTTCTACAAATGAAATATCTTTCGCAATTCGAATTCCATTGGTGTTCAACATCAAATGTTTGATAGGTTTGCTTTTTGCAATATCCATAATTTCAAAGAACTGCGGATGCACCGTTGGTTCACCACCCGAAATTTGAACCACATCAGGTTCGCCTTCATTGGCAACGATTACGTCAAACATTTTTTCAATTTCTTCCAACGTCCGGTGACGTCCATAATTGGGTGCTGACGAAGCGTAACACGTTGGACAAGCCAAATTGCATCTATCGGTAACTTCTACAATCGACAAACACGAATGTTGCTCGTGATCGGTACATAAACCACAATCATACGGACAACCATAATGTACTTTGGTATTGAATTTCAAAGGCACTTCCGATTGCTTGTTGTAGTTTCTAATTTGTTTGTAATATTCAACATCGTCTGCAATCATAGAACGAGAATCGCCATGGGTTTTGCAATGTTTTAGCATCCAAACTTTCTCGTCTTGAAATACAATTTTGGCATCGACCAATTCTAAACAAGTTGGACAAAGTGATTTGGTGTAATCGTAGTATATGTAAGGTCTATTTGGCATTGTTTTTTTAGTTTAACGTTTTTTTTAACCACATAGAAACATAGTTTTGTATCATTTTAAAAGTCGTTTCACTCATTAAAGAATACATAGCTATGTGAAATCCAAGAATTGGACTATCTCTATCTTTTTTCTATGTTTCTATGTGGTTAATTTTTTTTTAAATACAGTTTTAGTAATCTTAAAATAAATCTATAGTAATAAACAAATATAAAAATCGAGCTCCATTGAATGCTACTCAAATGTAAGCATAAAGGTTCATAGGGTTTTATAAATTCAACGGAAAAACGATACAAAAAGTATAAAACCATAAAGAGTTTGAATCGGTCGCCATTAATTAAATTTACATTTTTTATTTTTCTGAAAAGTAGCAAAAGCAACACCATATAAATCATTTCATACAATGCCACAGGATGACGTAATTTGCCATCGCCAAGATTCATTCCGGTGAAGAATGTGGTTTCAATTCCGTAGGTTGGTTCGGCAATTCCCATAGAAAAACAACCAATTCTTCCAATGAAAAGTGCTACGATTATTGGAATGACATAAATATCTCCAGAAGCGGTTTTGACACCAATACATTTCTTAAAAAGTTCTACGCCAAACAATCCGCCAAGGAATCCTCCGGCAACGGTTTTGTTTTGATAGAAAGTGAGTAAGGTTTGATTCGCAATTTCGGAAGGATTTTCAAGCAGCGCCAAAACTCTCGAACCAATTAATGCGCCAACCATAGCACCCAACATAATCCAAAGACGATTGATGTCGGAAATGGAATCGGTAATTCCTTTTTTATGGTAGTAATACAATCGAACACCAATAAAGAATGCCAATGTTTCAAATATAAAATGATAATATACTTTTTCGCCAAAGAAATCAAATTGGAAAGGAAACGACATGAAATGAAATTCTAAATTTTAGCTAATGTAGGATTTTTAATTTGATTGTGGGTACGGATTTATTTTTTTGGCTCAAAGTCAGAAGTTTTGCACAGCTTGTTAAAATAGTTATTACAGGCAAATAAAGACGAATAAAGAATTCAATAATTTAATCTTCAATTGCATCGTCATCAACCTTACTAAAATGAATAAATTTAGACAATTCTTCTGTAGCAACATTCAGTGATTGGGCTGACTTAATAATTATAGAAAGCATTTCCTTCCAATCCTCAGTTCCTAGATTGGTATCGGTTTGCAGTAAAACAGAAATTCCTAAAATATTGGCAACCGATTTTCTAACCTTGTGGCAAATAATATACATCATTTTTTCTAGATTGCTATTAAGCTCTTTGATGCTTTCGTCCTTTTCCTTTTCTCTATTGTTCAGCTTTTTTTTTGCTATCCTCAATTCTTGGGAACATTTTTCCAACTCTTCATGTTGAAGTTGAAGTTCTTTCTGAGCCAACTTCAATTGTTCCAATGTTGCACTATTATCCATAATATGTGTATTTGTAAATTAAATGACTCTTATTGAGTTTTTTACCGTTTTTGAAATGACGAAAATCCTAATTAATGACTACTTAAGAACTTTATCAGGTCATTATCAAATATAACGATAAAAAACCACACTTCTCTAATTAGTTTTACTTGGTTTTAATAAAAACGGAAGAATAATAAAATTGATTTGTAATTTTGCAACCTATAAAACACTCTCAATGACCAAATATTTAAGTTTTGCATTCTTCTTTTTGCTAGTTTCTTGTTCTGGACAGACAAAATTGGGTGAACCCGAAGTTAATCCAACAGAGATTCAAAGTAATTTTATGAATTGGTGGAAGTACCACAATGAAAACATCATGCTTTCAAGAGATTTTACGCCAATTGATGAAAACGGAACCGTAATTGAGAAAAGTGCTTTCTTGAAAACTTTGATGGATGGCAATACGATTCCTATTCGTTTGAAAACTGCTGACACGATTTTCCAATACCAATTGTTTAAACTTTTGCCAAATTCTGATTCTAATATTAAAGCGACTATTGCTCAAGTGTCGTTTGATGAAAACGATAATTTTAACCAAGAAGGCAAACCTTTTCCGAAGTTTAATTTTACCGATTTAGAAGGAAATATAATTTCTAATGAATCTATGAAAGGCAAGATTATGGTGGTGAAATGTTGGTTTATTCATTGTGCGGTTTGTGTGAAAGAAATTCCTTCGTTAAACGAAATGGTTAATCAATACAAAGACCGAAAAGACATTGTTTTTGTAAGTTTAGCCGAAGATACGCCAGAACAATTGAAAGTGTTTTTAGCCAAAAAACCATTATCGTATGCTGTAGTTCCTAACATGAAAAAATACATGAACGAAGTGTTGCAATTGAATGCTTTTCCAACGCATTATATTGTGAATAAAGACGGTAAAATTGTAAAAGTTTTAGCCAACGACCATGCTTTGAAAGTGGCTTTGGAAAAGGAGAGTAGGAAGTAGGGATTTTTGTAGGCATGGATTGTAAATCCGCTATCTAGTTTTTTGGCAGTACTTAATTTAAGCTATTTGGGTATTCTTCAGCAATTATATCTTCAATAGTTTTAGTTTCTGCTTTAGAATTCATTTTTTCCAATAAAGCCAATGTTTCTCTATATTGCATTGCTTCCGGTAAAATTGTAAATTCAGCCTCAAATCCTAATTCGTCAATTTTCTGCTCAATTTCTTCTAAACTAACATTGAAAAATTCTTTTCTGTAGTTTAACATATTAACCTTTTTATTAGAAAACGCTTTATGTAGTTCGCTTTCTAAAGTTCTTGCTTCGTCTGAATAAATCATAGCGTGAACGTCAAATTGAAACGGTACAGAGGCATCTCCAAGTTCTTTAACTCTATCAAGAGGTTCAAGTCTTCTTGTCATACCGATTTTATAAACGTTATCTCCAAACGAACCAATGTTAGAAATTATATAAACATGTCCTCGTTTTGTTTGTTGCGCCATTGACAATGCTCGTTCTTTTTTTTCTTGAGCTATTAATAATTCTTGTTCGAGAATTAAAATTTTAGAATTCAATTCTTCTTGTAATTCGCCTGTTGCTTTTTCAACTTCTTGTCTCGCTTTTAGTAAAGCTCTTTGATAAGTTTCTTCTTCTTTTTCAGCTTGTTTTTGAGCTTGCTCAAATTCACGTCTTGCTTTTTCTTCTTCTCGCAATTCTTCTTGAATAGCTCGCATTTCTTCTTTTTCTTCTTGTCTTTTTGCTTGGAACTCATATTCAAGGGTAATTTCTTTTAATTTAAGTTCGAGAAATTCATAAGAAATACTTACTGAATAACCATCACCAAGTTTATTCAAAGTTTCATATGATTTACGAATACGTTCTTTCATTTGATTAACGTTATTCCATTTTACTTTTGCAATTTGAGAATTACATTCACCATTAAAAGCACGAAGCACTAATTTTATATATTTTTTTGTGGTTGCTCTACCTTTTGTGACACTTCCATCAATTGTCCATTCTGTTCTGCATGTTGCAGCTGTTTCAGATTGAATCATCAATTTTTGTTCTTCAATGATTCTATTTTGTTCTGTTCTGTAGTCTTCTGATTTTTCAAAATCATAGACTGGCTCATAAATTCCAAATTCTATTAAATCTAATTTTGATTCGTATAAACTAACATCTTTTCGAAGTCTTGTGTATGTTTCAAGAGCTGTTTGATAATTTAGATTTAATTCGTCAAAGTCTTTTTGAATGTAATTTATTGACTGTTTTTTGTTTTCAATTGTTGAATTTAATTCGACTTCCTTTTCAGAAATAATTTTATTTAGCTCTTCTTCCTTTTCTGAGATTTCACGTGTTTTGTTTTTAATTAGTAACCCTAATTCAGATTCTTTCTGTAAAATTAGTAGTTCTAATTCTTTCTTTTTATTATCAACTTCATCTTGAACATTAGTAATAGATTTAAACTTTTCAAGTTTCTCTTTTAAAGTTCTTATTTCTTCAAACTCTTTCTTTTTTAGAAAATCAAATAATCCCATAGTTCAAAATTTATGATAAGTTTTGTCTTTTTTTTTGTGTAATGTTGTAAGTATTATTAGATTATGTTTATTTTTTCAAATTTGTTAAAGTGCCTAAAAGCTTGTCTTCTTTTGCTTTTATCTCATCACAAAGTAATTTTAAATTGTCATATTGAGAGTCCAAACTTATAATATAATCTTCTACTGCATTTTCGTGAATCTCTGCTGTTCTAATAGCGTTACATTGTTTTTCGGAATATTCTTCTTCAGAAATTTGTTTAAGCGTTTCATAGTATTGTCTATTTGTAATGTTGGAATCAGCAAATGCCTGAGAATTCCATGTTTCACTTATGTCACAGTAACACTCATAAGTCAGTTTAAAATCTTCAACTAATCCTAAATTTCTAAAAAACTTTTCAGAAAGAATTTCACGTCTTGATTTTTCCACTTGAATATTTTCAGCAACAAAAATCATTTTCTGATTTGAATTTTTTCTAAATAATCCTTTTATAAATTCTCTCATTTTATAGGGTTTTGAAATTATTACTCACAATTCATAAACAGACGCAATATAATTATCACATCCATCACAAATATACCAAATTCCTACAAACACCAACCGCGTACTTTTACCTGTTTATCAACAAAATGTTGAGCAAAAGTGCTTAGAAAAAAACTGAGAACGGAGCACTGAAAACTGAACACTTTTCACTACTTTTGCACCGAAATTTAAACATAATAAAAATGCTTACTGTATCTAATTTATCAGTTCAATTTGGTAAAAGAATCTTATTTGACGAAGTAAACACCACGTTTGTTCAAGGAAATTGCTATGGCGTAATTGGTGCCAATGGTGCTGGAAAATCTACGTTTCTTAAAATTCTTGCTGGCGATATTGATCCTACTTCTGGTCGTGTAATTCTGGAACCAGGAAAACGTATGTCGGTTTTGAATCAAAATCACAACATGTTTGATGAACATACGGTTTTAGAAACAGTAATGATGGGTAACAAAGTACTATTTGCAGTGAAATCTGAAATGGATGCTTTGTATGCCGATTATGATGATAAAAATGCTGATAGAATAGGTGAGTTGCAAGTGCAATTTGAAGAAATGAACGGTTGGAATGCCGAATCGGATGCTGGTTCGATGCTTTCAAACTTAGGCATTGGTTCGGATTTGCATTATACTTTAATGGCCGATTTGGAAGGAAAACTTAAAGTTCGTGTGTTATTGGCGCAAGCACTTTTCGGAAATCCTGATGTTTTGGTAATGGATGAGCCAACAAACGACTTGGATTTTGAAACCATCACTTGGTTAGAAAATTTCCTTGCTAATTATGAAAATACGGTAATTGTAGTTTCGCACGACAGACACTTTTTGGATTCGGTTTGTACGCACATTTCGGATATTGATTTCTCAAAAATTAATCACTATTCTGGAAACTATACGTTTTGGTACGAATCTAGTCAGTTAGCTGCAAAACAAAAAGCACAACAAAATAAGAAAGCCGAAGAGAAGAAAGCCGAGTTGGAAGAGTTTATCCGTCGTTTTAGTGCGAATGTGGCAAAATCGAAACAAGCTACTTCTCGTAAGAAGATGATTGACAAATTAAATCTTGATGAGATCAAACCATCAAGTAGAAGATATCCTGCGATTATTTTTGATGTTGAAAGAGAAGCTGGAGATCAAATTTTACATGTTCAAAACCTTGCTGCATCAGTTGATGGTGAAGTGTTGTTTAAAAATGTAGATTTGAACATGGCGAAAGGCGATAAAGTAGTTGTGTTTTCAAAAGATTCACGTGCTACAACTGCTTTTTATGAAATCTTAAACGGAAATCAAAAAGCCGATGAAGGAACGTATGATTGGGGAATTACAACTACACAATCGTATTTACCAAACGACAACCATTCTTTTTTTGAAGACGGAAGTTTGAATTTAGTAGATTGGTTGCGTCAGTTTGTGAAAACAGAAGAAGAGCGTGATGAAGTTTACGTTCGTGGATTCTTAGGGAAAATGATTTTCTCTGGAGAAGAAGCTTTGAAAAAGTGTACGGTGCTTTCTGGAGGTGAAAAAGTACGTTGTATGTTATCAAGAATGATGATGATTCGTGCTAACGTTTTAATGCTAGACGAACCAACAAATCACTTGGATTTGGAATCGATTACAGCATTCAACAATTCGCTAAAAAACTTTAAAGGTTCGGTTTTGTTTACAACGCATGACCACGAGTTTGCGCAAACGGTTGCCAACAGAGTTCTAGAAATTACACCAAACGGAGTTATCGACAGATACATGACATTTGATGAATATCTTGACGATGACAAGGTGCAAGAGTTGAGAAAGAAAATGTACAACTAAGTACGAAGTACGAAGTTTGAAGTACGAAGTGCTAAATAAAAAAGAAGTCTAAATTTATGTTTTAGACTTCTTTTTTTTAATCGTATTTTTTATGTTTCCAACGTTTGTGTGTCCACAAGTAAAATTCTGGAGCTTCGTAGATTTGTTGTTCTACTTTTCTCATAAAATTTTCTGATAGTTTGTAATCTGGAATGGATTTTACATCATCAGAAAGCACTTCGAAAGAAGCTTCATAATAGCCGCGTTTTACTTTCTTTACTTTTAAGAATATTACTTTCATATCATATCGTTTCGCTAGCATTTCAGCTCCAACATGAATAGGAGTTTGGATTCCTAGAAAGCTATCCCAATACATATTATCGGATCTTCTTGGAGTTTGGTCACTTGCAAAACCAAAGATTCCTAATACTCCATTTTTTGCATTTTCTTCAATACAATTCTTGGTTTCTTTGGTAGTAATTAGGTAGGCTTTAAATTTTGCTCGAATATTTTTTACTAATTTATCAAAATACGGATTTGCAATTTTTTTATAAATTCCATATCCTTTGAAGGTAATGTGATTGTTCATCGATAAAACCCATTCGTAACTGGCATAATGTGCGCACATTAAAGCTATACTTTTTCCTTTTTTTTCTAAATCTAAATAAACATCAAGATTAGAATAACTAAATCTTTTATTAATTTCTTTTTCAGAAATTGACATTGTTTTTATCATCTCAAGAAACATATCGCACAAATGATGGTAGGATTTTTTCTCAATAATCAATCGTTCTTTTTCGGATAAATGAGGAAGAGCAAGGGCAATATTTTCTCTAACTGTTTTTTTTCTGTAACCAATTACACGATAGATTAAAAAATAAACTAAATCAGAAAACAAATATAATATCGGAAATGGCAGAATTGAAATTAGCCATAGAATAGGGTAGACAAGAAGGTAAATTAAAAACTGCATTCGTTTATTTTTATGCAAATATACAGTTTCTGATAATTTAACAACTTTGGTTTAACAAAACCTAAAGAACAATTCTTATTTTTACGAAAAATAGTTTGATATGGAGTACAATTTGTTTTTGATTGGATTGATTGCGATAAATGTTGTGATTAGTTTTAAAGGGTTTGATGACTTATCTTTTTTTAGAAAGTATCAATTTCATGTTGGAAGTATTCGATCTGGAGAGCAGATTAGAATGATTTCGTCAGGATTTCTTCATGTTGATATTGGTCATTTGGCTTTTAATATGTTATCACTTTACTTTTTTGCACCTGTTGTATATGGAATTCTTAATAATTTTTCATTCATATTAATCTATTTTGCGAGTCTTATCTTCGGAAGTCTTCTTACGATGATTTTTCATAAAGATGATTATAGTTATAGTGCAGTTGGAGCTTCTGGAGCAGTAATGGGAATTATTTATTCAGCAATTTTATTGGATCCAAGTTTAGATATCTATTTCTTTTTTATACCAATTCCAATTCCAGGTTACATTTTTGGGATAGGATATTTACTTTATTCAATTTATGGAATGAAAGCAAAAAGCGATAATATTGGACACACAGCACATTTTGGAGGAGCTATTGGTGGCTACTTATTTACATTAATGAAAAAGCCTTCTTTGTTTATGGATAATACATTTATGGTTGTGATTTTAGCAATTCCAATTATTATTTTATTTGTAATGGCTAAACGAGGCAAGTTATAATTGGCACGGCTTTTGGATATTAAATTTTTATAAAACATACTATTATGAAATCGCCACTAATATCTAGTTTGTTGCAAACAATTGAAAATCAACGAACACCGATGAAAAATAAAACAATTGTGAGATAAACTCCAATAAGTAAAGGCGATAACATATATGACCGCTAACAAATCAAATTTTACATATATGAAAAAATCAATTTTAATTTTAATGACATTTATTGCTACGATGACACAAGCACAAGAACAAAAACAAATTCCTCAAGTATCTGTATCAGGAGAAGGTAAAGTTATGGTAAAACCAGACCATATAGTTATAAATTTTGGTGTTGAAAACACTGGAAAAGATGCAACAGAAGTAAAGAAACTTAATGATGAAACGGTTGATAAAGTTGTAAAATTCGTAAAGAAATTTGGTATTCCAACTTCCGATTTTCAAACTACAAGCGTAAGTTTAAATAGAAATTACGATTACGAAAAAAAGAAATATAATTATCAAGCTTCGCAGACTATAAGTATTACCTTAAAAGATATTACAAAATATGACGCTTTAATGATGGGATTGGTTGATAATGGTATTAATAACATTAGCGATGTTGAATTCAAATCGTCTAAAATTGAAGAATATAAATCTGAAGCTAGAAAACTTGCGATGAAAGATGCAAAGCATAAAGCAGAAGATTATGTTTCAGTTTTAAATCAAAAAATTGGGAAAGCTATTCTTATTTCAGATAATACTCAATCTTATTATGCGCCGCCTGTTATGTACAAAGCCGATATGATGGTTGCTGAAGCAGGTGTACCAAGAGAAACCCTTGCAGTTGGTGAGATTGAAGTTTCTGCCAATGTTTCTGTAAGTTTTATTTTAGATTAATTTATCTCTTATATAAAATAAAAAAACTCCTCATTTAGAGGAGTTTTTTGTTTTTTAATTATGTTGTCTTTTTTATCTTTTTAATGAGAAATGGGCTTTAAATTGTTTCATTACACCAGCTTCAGGATAGTCAACTGTAAACCAGTAATCCGTTGATGGCATTAGGTTTCCGTTGTAGGTACCATCCCATCCTTTGCTTGCTGGACTGATTTGTTTAA